>WTAK01000281.1 GCA_013139625.1 Candidatus Delongbacteria bacterium
TTTTTCTTGAGCTTTTGTTTGTTGCCTTAGATCAGATAGAAAAGCACTTAATTGGGGCTCGGGTTTCCATGTATAAGCTCGTTGGTATTGCGGTATTGAAAATACACTTAATTTAAAAATATCTTGCAAATTATAGGTAGGGTTTTCCATAATATTAATTCCTTTACTTTTATGCCATCAATTCATTAAACCGATCCAACAACTCTTCCAACTCTGTCATTGCAAAATTCCTGCTGAATCTCTTGCTTTCTTTTCCTTCTACGAAAACTATCACTGTAGGAACTGTGAATACTGTATATTGACCACAGACCTCAGGGGATTCTTTCGTATTTACATAGATAAATCCAAAATCGTTATATTGAGTAACAAGGTCTATGACTTTCGGTTTTAAAACTTTGCAAACATTACATTCATCATGAGAAAAGTATGTAATTGTAACTATTTTCTCTGCGATATTATTTTCAAATTCATTTAATTTCATAAATCCCTTCCAGACGAACACATAGGTTCGTCCCTACGGTTCATTTAATTTCATTCTCAATTATATCTTTAACGATCTTTCCCCAAACAACATAGCCTTTTGCATTCAAATGCAAACCATCATGTGTGTATTCAGCTTTTAATGTATTATTTTCTGAGAGATGTTCATTTAAATCTAAGAATAATATATTTTTTTCCTCAGCAAACTTTTTTAATTCATCATTGATGATAGTAACATATTTATTATTATGCTCGAAATCGTAGAATCTTTTCTCTGTATAAATTATTGACTGAAGAATCGGTTTAATATCATTCGTTAATAATATATTTACGATATTTTTGATATTTGCAATGATGTTCTCAGGTGGAACTCTTCTGGTAAGATCATTGATGCCACCTAAAAAAAAGCAAACCTTAGGTTTTACTTTGAGCACAGAATTCATCCTATTCAGCATTCCTTCAGTGATATCTCCGTTGATACCTCTGTTAGCAATATCTTTTCTACCAAGCAGTTCATTCCAGTTAATACCGGCAGTGATCGAATTTCCGAGCATTACGATATCTGCTTGTCTGTTAAATAACATAAAATTTTCACTCTTAGGTTTGTATTTCGGGTTGTCCAGATAGCTATATTCATCTTGGACATTCATCTTTCTTGTTATGTACTGGCTTGTTCGATCCCATAGATTTCCTTTGATTATGAGGAAAGCAATTACTAGCAGTAGAAATATATTTGAGACAATTAATGTTTTTTTCATACTTACTCTACTAATTTTTTTACAGTATCAGCTTATTAAGCTAATAAAAGATACCGTTAAAGTCAATATCAGGTATGCTATTTAAATCAAACTCAGGTACTTCTAAGATTTGAGTATGATCAAGTCTATTTGTACTTAAGTAGTTTTTTATCACTTTCAAAGTATCATTTCCTATGATAGTATCTTCATTTTTTAATCTTATGTAAACGATACTCTTGATCTGAATATTTCTTAAATTCAATGCTTCAATGCTCATAAGTGTATGATTTATACTTCCCAGTCTGGAAGAAGTAACTAATATTACCGGATATTTCTGATCTTTGATAAAGTCTATTGATAAATAATCAGGTGTCAAAGGAACAAAAAGACCTCCTACTCCTTCGATAAGTACATTATCATACTTCACGGCTAACTTTTCCGTTGATTCAATTATTTTATTTACATCAATTGATCTATTTTCCAGTTCTGCTGATAAATGAGGGGAAGCTGGGAATTTGAACACATAATTACAAGTAGTAAAATCTCTGTCTTCCTCCACAAGATCTATCCCCATGATCTTGCGATGTGTAATAATATCTTCAGATATCCCATCACATCCGGTTTGAGCTAATTTCTGAGTAATTACAGATCTATTACTTTTTAGGAAACTTCGAGCAATTAAACCTGTGATGTAAGTTTTTCCAATACCTGTGTCTATTCCTGTAATGAATAAAATACTCATAGTTACTTCCGTTTTGCTATTATATATATTGGATGATAGCTTAATGGAACACCTTCATCATTTCCAAAAAGTTCTGTATATCGATAAGAGAACAATTCAAGTATTTTCTTTGTCCAAGCTGTTCTGTTAATGCCTGTAACGCCTGTAGATCTCAGATGCCTGATAACTTCTATTGGTGTTTTGAATTGTAATTTTATGGTATCCTCTTTCAATAATAATATCTCAAATTTTTTGCTTAGTATTTCTCTGATCGTATCAATTGTATGGTAATTTAAAGCAGTAGATGTAATTTTATTGATTTCTAATAAATTATTTGTGCCAAATGTTGTAAAGGCAATAAATGTTCCTTGGATGACATTTGCAGCTAAATTATCGAAATAATTTTTTGTGTCCGACAACCATTGAATAGTTGCATTTGATATGACCAGGTCAACATTTTCAGGATAATCTGTAAGTTCCTCAATATCTCCTGAGATAAAGTTGAATTTACACGTTGGGTGTTTATCATTAATGATCTTCTCTATATATTCTTCTGAGTCATCAACAATATCATTGCCTGTAAAACTTTTAGGATCATATCTTGATAGTAATTTCTTAGTTAGTATCCCAGTACCGGATCCTTGTTCAAATATATTTTGGAAAGATCTGTTCGCGGTACATGTCCTAAGATTTTGCAATAAATACTCCGCCATCATATCCTGAACAGAAGCATTTCTACAATAGTTATTGTGAGCCATGCTTTTCTTAAATCTTTCTCTTACAAGTTTTTTATCTATTCTCTGTGACATCTTTGAGAATATCCTCCCAGTTATCCCAATTATAAAATATAAAATGGGGAGTTTTATCGTATTTAATGATCTTAGCCTTTCCTGTCCAATAAGCATTTTGATTTTTTGCAGGGAAAATTCTGTCATTACCGGAAATTATTACAGTATCAAAATAATTTTCTATTTTAACATTATTGTCAGTCAAAACATCGTATAGATTTGTCAGCTCTTTTTTTTCATCTGACAAAGATCTTTCAGGTAAATTCGATTTATACTTATTGAAGGTAGCTTGATCTCTACACATCCTTTTAATGAAGTTTATCTTATTTTCAGCATTCCAGAATTTAATCGTATTTTCAAATATTTGCTTGGGAATACCTTTTTTATCATCGATTGGTTCTAAGGTGCCATTGATAGCTATTACTTTTTTAACTTTTTTACTAAGCTCATCGTTGAGTAAATAACCCAGAACTCCTACACCTAAAGAAAAACCGATAAGATATATATTTAAATATTTTTCAGAATTTATAATATTTTTCAGAGAAGTATCGTTTGTATTTATATCTGAATAATTGTAATACATTAAAATATCGAGATCATTATATTTTAAAGGTGTAAATGGATTTTGATCCATTCCCCATCCTGAGAAAAAAATGATCAGGTTTTTATTATTTTTTTTATTTATCCAAAATTCTTTCATATTCAATCGGATTTTAACGCATTAGATATTATTTGGGGAATTTTTATGATATCATCAATGTTCATATTTGAAGTAAGAGATATTCTAATTCGGGAAGTTCCTTCAGGAACAGTTGGCGGTCTGATCGGCAAACAATAGAAACCTTTTTCTTTTAATCGATCGGCAACTTTTAAGGTTTTATCATTTAGACCTATTATTACCGGGATTATATGCGATGATCCAATTACTTCTAAACCCTTTTCCTGAAATAACCGCCTTAGCTCTTTTGTTATCTCAAAAAGTTTTTGTCGCTCAGCTGTTAATCCGAGAAGTTTCTTTATTATAAAGGTACTCCAATTAATAATAATAGGTGGCAAAGCTGTTGTAAATATCAGAGATCTGGCTTTATTGACAAGGTATTCTTTGAACATTCTGCTTGTGACGGCAAAGGCTCCATATGATCCTAATGCCTTACCGAAAGTACCGATAATAAAATCAATTTCATTTATTAAACCTTCTTCTTCACAAAGACCCAGACCATTTTCACCATAAACTCCCACAGAATGGGCTTCATCAATATATAATATACAGTTATATTTTTTCTTTAATTTTACTAATTTAGTTATATCTGCGATATCTCCATCCATACTAAAAAGAGATTCAGAGACAATCATCACATTTTCATATTTATCTCTGTGCCTTTTGAGCAAATCTTCCAAGTTTTCATAATTCAGATGATTGAAATTTAAACTCTTTGCAAATGATAATCTTGATCCGTCAATAATACTTGCATGGCATAATTTATCCATTAGTATAAGATCGCTTCTAGATGCTATTGCCGGAATGATACTGATATTAGCATGGTATCCGCTGTTGAATGTTAAAACTTCTCTGCTATACAACTTTTTCAATTCAGATTCTAGCTCAGTATGCAAAAATGAATCACCTGTTAGCAACCTTGAGGAAGCTGACCCAAGTCTAAATTTTAAGCACTTTTCGTCAAATTTATTTGTGACATAGAATTCTTTAATTATTTCTTTATTTGAAGATAATCCGAGATAATCGTTAGAAGAGAGATTAAGATACTTTTTCCCACTAATATTAATATATTTATTTTCTTTTTCAGAATACGGTTTGAATGATCTGAAAGAATCTTTTTCTTTTAGCCCATCCAATTCTAAGGTAAATTTTTTATAAATATCTTTTTTCATTCTATTCATCAGATCATATCATCATTTTTAATTATTTCGATCATACTTGAAGTAATTTGGGAAATATCTTTGCTGTCAATTATATATGGCGGCATTGTGTATAATAGATTCCCGAATGGTCTTAACCAAACTCCTTTATCAACCAAAGATCGTTGCACTTTTGCCAAGTTTATTTTATTCCTCAATTCAATAACACCAATAGCTCCTAAAACCCGGATATCTTTAACCTTATCTGAAAATTTATTCTTATAAGGTAATAATTCATTCTTTAATTGTTCTTCAATTCTTTTAACTCTTTTTCTCCAATCACCTGAAAATAATAGATCAATATTTTTTATTGCTACTGCA
>WTAK01000161.1 GCA_013139625.1 Candidatus Delongbacteria bacterium
TTCAGATCTATGCTTAGCTGATAAAACTTATCAGAAGTTCAATGAAAAAGTAAAAAATGAATCTTCTGAATTTATTTTCCAAGCTGACAGAAATAAAATGAAAATAACTGAAACAGGTGACAAATTATCTGTATCATATATAAATAAGGAAGAAGAAGAAGATTCTTTAACTGTTGATATGGTAGTTCTTGCCAGTGCTTTAGTACCACCTAAGAATATTGAAGAACTTACAAATATATTGGACATTGAGAGAGATGAATTTGGATTTATAGCTGTAGAACCTCATAAGATCGGATCTGTAGAAACTTCAAGACCCGGAATTTTCGTTGCAGGTTGCGTCGAAGGTCCAAAAGATATTCAAAGCTCGGTATTACAGGCTGAAGCAGCAGTAGCAGGAATATTATCGTTTCCGGTAGAATAACATAATTAAGGTATAAAAATGACTGAAAAAATTGGTATATATTTATGTGAATGTGGTCCTAACATTGCATCCAAGATCGATCTTGACAGATTAGCAGAAGATCTTTCTAAACTGGATGATTACAAAGATAAGGAACTCATTATAAAAAAACACAAACTCCTTTGTTCTGTTGCCGGAAAACAATTTCTTGAAGAAGAAATAAATGACAATAAGCTAACTCACATGGTTTGTGCCGCATGTTCTCCAAGAGATCATGATTCAACATTTATTAATGTATGTAAGAAAACTCAATTAAATCCATACCTTTATACTATCGTTAATATTAGGGAGCAAGTAGCTTGGGTAATTCCAGATATGGAAGAAGCTACAGATAAAGCTCTTAAATATGTTCATGCAGGTATGAATAGAGTTTTATATCAAACACCTTTGGAAGAAAAACAACTTGACAGTAATCCAGACGTACTTGTAATCGGTGGTGGAATGGCAGGAATGGAAGCTGCTCTTTCTACAGCAAGTAAAAATAGAATGGTATATCTGGTTGAGAAAACTGATCAACTTGGTGGACGAAGTTCTTCATTATTCGGTCTTTTACCTGTTCAGGGTGAGAATTTATCCTCTCTTCAGAGAAAAATAGCTGATGTTAAGAAAAACCGTTTTATTAAAATATTTATGAATGCAGAAGTTGAAAGAATAGTAGGATTCATGGGTAACTTTGAAGTTCTGTTGAATGCAAAAGACAATGATGGAATTCTTGAACTTATCACAGGAGCTGTTGTCGTAGCTACGGGATATGATCTTTTCGATGCAAACAAATTAGAAAATATTAGTTACACTGCTGAAGATAATGTATTCAATGCTTTAGAATTAGAAGCAATGATCAATGAAAAGAAAAAAGTAGAGCTGAGATCAGGTAAAGAAGTAAACTCTGTTACTTTGGTTCATTGTGTTGGTAGAGGTGAAGTTGGATATTGCTCTAAGATCTGCTGTAATTACAATTTTAAAATATCAAATTATTTACAAAAACAGGGTATTAAGAAAATTACACACCTTGTAAGAGACATTTGTGCACCAACTAAGACCAGTCAAAAATTTCAGAACTCAGTGATCGATAACGGTGCCGAAGTAATATATGTTGACAGTGTGAATATAGACGGGGAGAAACTTACTTACAAAAGTAGAAAAGGCGAGGAAGTTAAATTAGACTCTGATATGATAGTATTAGCAACTTCCACAATTCCAACTAAAAGCACTAAAGAAATTTCCAAACTTTTAAACCTTGATCTTGACGAAGCAGGATTCTTCCAGGAAGCACATATGAAGATCAACCCTGTCTCAACTAATATTGATGGAGTTTTTGCAGTTGGTAGTGCACATGGTCCGGGAAGTATTGTTGACGCATTGGTTCAGGCTAAGGCAGCCGGCGGGAAAATACTGACTCAGTTAATTCCTGGTCAGAAAATCATTCCTGAAGTAAAAGTTTCAGAAGTTCTCGAAGCATATTGTACAGGTTGTCAGACTTGTCTTCAAGTATGTAAATATGATTCGATCTATTTTGACGAAGATAAAGGTATTTCAGTAGTAAATGAAGCAATTTGTCGTGGTTGTGGTAACTGTATCGGTAGTTGTCCATCAGGATCTATCAGATCAAAACACTTTACCAACCCACAATTATAGCAAGAAGTTAAAGAAGCGCTTAGATAGAATATACGTGTAAGTTAAAAGTAGCACAGAATAGAGGAGTGATTAATGGATAACATCCCTAAAAAGGGGGCAAGATTAAATTCAAAGAACGGAATTCGTTCTGCTATTAAGGATTTCTTCAAAGTTGCAGTAGAAAAAGAACAATTTAACCTTGTGTTGATGCCAATGAGAGTACCTTCTCAGGATTCTTACGCATGGATGATGATCAAGGATATTGAATTGCTTAAAGATGCAAACCCTATAGCACCAATAATGCCGGTTAATGCAGCCAATGCTATTAAAAGATATACTAGAAAAGGTAACGGAAGGTATAAGATCGCTGCTGTTGTAAGACCTTGTGAAATTAGAGCTATAATTGAACTCGTTAAACTTCATCAGATCAAACTTGATGATATCACTTTATTCAGTTATGATTGTGTAGGTGCATTACCTATGCAAGATTATATCGCTGACCCTGAAAAAGGTGAAAAAGATTTTGATAAATTGATCGAAGATAGAACTTATGATTCAAAAATAATTAAAGATACTTGTGAGCTTTGCGATAAATGCTCAATGCCGGCTGCTACTGACCTTCACTTTGCTATAGATAAGGATGGGGGCATTCTTATTGCAAACAGTGAAAAAGGTGAAAATCTTGTTTCTGAATTAAAAATCGATACCGATATGGATCTCTCGGATTGGTCAAAGGATATGGATAGTGTTATTTCAAAGAGAGCCATAGCAAGAAAAACGGAATTTGAAAGTGTAGCAAAGATAGCAGTAGGTCTAGATAACCTCAAAGATACTTTCGCAAATTGTATAGGATGCCACAACTGTAATAGTGTCTGCCCAATCTGCTACTGCCGTCAATGCTACTTTGATTCTGTTGCAAATAAACCAAACTCAGATTTTATCAAAATTCGTGCTGATAAAAAAGGTGCACTTGGTTATCCTCAGGATAAAATAATGTTCCATGTAGGTAGAATGGCTCACATGAGTTTATCTTGTATCAATTGCGGACTTTGCAGTGATGCATGCCCTGTTGACATTCCTGTTGCTAAGATATTCTCTTATGTTGGAGCTCAAACTCAAGGTTCATTTGATTATATTGCAGGTAATAGTGTCGGCGATGCTCTTCCTATGAGAGATTATAAAGTAGAAGAACTTGGAGAGTTAAAAGATCTCGTAAAAAGTGTAGAAGTTAATGCAGAGGTAGAAGCAAAGGCAGAGACAAATGGGGGTGGTCATGAGTAAACTTTTAACTATAGATAAAAATCGTAATACAGTTGTAAAAGACCTTCTTAAGTACCTTATTGAAAAAGAATTGGTAAGTGGAGTATTTACACTGAGAAAGATCAATGACTCGGGTTCACATGACTATGCTTTCACAACTAAGGTAAAGAATTTAGATACAATCGATCCATTTTATCCTATCATGCCTTTACAGGCAGGCCAAACTTTGTCAGGTTTCACTCCGATGGAAAAACCTATTGCAGTAGTCATCAGACCTTGTGAATTTAGAGCATTTGTGGAAATGGCAAAAAGAGCTCAGGGTAATATGAAAAATTTCCTTTTCATTACTCATACTTGCGGTGGAGTTATTCCTCTGAAAGATCATGCACTTGGTAAAGCAGCAGGTCAAATTGATGAATACTGGAAAACTGTTGAAAAAGGTGAAATTCATGATGGAGTTCGTGCAAATTGTAAAGCTTGTGAGCATTTCGCACCAATGAATGCTGATATTCTTATCTCCGTAATAAATGAAGACTCAAAGAATACAAAATTATATTTAAATACAGATAAAGCTGTTAAGTTAACTGAAGGTTTCGATGGAAACTCAACAAATGACAAATTTGATGCATCTATACTAGATCCTTTAATGGAAAAAAGACTGAAAGAAAAAGAAGCACTATTCGCTTCTATCGATATTACAGATAAAGGTCTTGACGGTATGGTGGATATCTTTGGAAAATGTATCGGATGCCATGGCTGTAACAGTGTTTGTCCGATCTGCTATTGTACTCAATGTGATTTCACATCATCGAATTTCGATTATAACACACCGATACTTGAGAAAGAATTAGAGCAAAAAGGCGCTTTAAGACTGCCTCCGGATACTATTTTCTTTCAACTTGGAAGAATGTCACACATGGCTTACTCATGCGTTGGATGTGGGCAATGTACTGATGTATGTCCTGCAAGTATTCCTGTTGGACCAATGTTTAATAAATCAGGTGAGCAAGTAGCTAAAGCATTTGATTTTGTACCGGGTAGAGATGTTGAAGAACAAATACCTGTAATGATATTCAAGGAACAAGAATTCCCAGAAATGGGCGCGTAGAATTATGTGAACACGGTACTTTAGTGCCGTGCAGTGTAGCGAATAAAAAAAGGTATAGATTATGACAAAGAAGTTTGAACCTAAAATAATAAGTTTCCTCTGCAAGTGGTGTTCCTATACAGGAGCTGATCTTGCCGGTATCAATAGATCACAATATCCTACAGCAGTATTACCTATTAAAGTAATGTGCTCAAGTAGGATCGATCCTGTATTCTTGATAAAATCATATCTTCGTGGCGCTGATGGTGTTTTGGTCGGTGGTTGACACCCCGGTGACTGCCATTACCAGGTTGGTAATTATCATACTAGAAGAAGGATCAAAATTGTACAGGAACTTTACAAATCTCTTGGATTGGATGAAGAAAGATTCAGACTTTCATGGATATCTGCATCTGAGGGTCAGAAATTTGCGAATGTAAGTTGCGAATACACTGAAACAATTACAAAAAAGGGTGAAAACCCGACTAAAAATAATATATTCTTATAGTGAGTTTGACAAAACTAAAAATCATATCATACTCACACAAGCTTTAAGGGAAAAAATTTATGAGTTTAAAAAGTAGATCAGCAATGGTTGTAGGAGCAGGGATCGCGGGTATTCAAGCGGCTCTTGATCTTGCAGAAATGGGAATAAAAGTTCACTTAATCGAAGAATCGGCAACGATCGGTGGAAGAATGCCTCAGTTGGATAAAACATTTCCAACGAATGATTGTTCTATGTGTATTCTTGCCCCTAAGATGAGTGAAGCCGTCCGTCATCCGAATATTGCCATACATATAAAATCAAAAGTTGAATCTGTAGAAGGATTACCCGGAGATTTTAAGGTAAAGATCGTAGAAGAAGCAAAATATGTAGATCCCGAGAAATGTGTTTCTTGTGGTATCTGTGAAGAAAAATGTCCTGTCAAAGTTGACGATGAATTTGATATGCAACTTCGTAAAAGAGGTGCAATTTCAAGATATTTCCTTCAGAGTATTCCTGCTGAATACACTATTGATAAGGAAAAATGTTTATACCTGACAAAGGGTGTTTGTAAGATATGTGAAAAGGTCTGCCCCGCAGGTGCTATCAGATATGAGGATGTCGATAAAACTATCGAACTAAGCGTAGGTGCTGTTATTTTATCTACCGGTATTGATACTTTTGATCCTATTCATTTTGGTAATCTTGGCTACAAAAGATTCAGCAATGTTGTAACATCTTTAGAGTTTGAAAGAATGTTATCTGCATCAGGACCTTTTGGCGGTCATGTAACTAAATTCAATGATCACAAAGAACCGAAAAGTATTGCATTTATTCAATGTGTCGGTTCAAGAGATGAGAGTATCGGTCATAATTATTGTTCGTCAGCTTGCTGTATGTTCGCTATTAAAGAAGCTATCATTGCAACTGAGCACATGAAAGGATTGCAGGCATCGATATTCTATATGGATATAAGAGCATTTGGTAAAGACTTTGATAAATACTATGAAAATGCTAAGAATAAATATGGTGTTCAGTTCATTAAATCTAAAGTTTCAGATATTTCTGAGAATGAAGATGGAAGCTTGACGCTTAAATATGTATTTGAGAATGGAGACATCCAATATAAAGATTTTGATATGGTGGTTCTTGCGATCGGTCTTCAGCCAAGAAAAGGAATGCCTGAATTAGCTGATAAGCTTGATATTAAATTAAATGAATACGGTTTCTGTAGATCTGATGCTTATACTCCATTGAGTACTTCAAGAGAAGGTATTTATGTCTG
>WTAK01000038.1 GCA_013139625.1 Candidatus Delongbacteria bacterium
CTCTACTCCGTTTAAAAGCTTACTAAATCCTGTACAGAGAATTATAGGTATATTCGGTCTGATCTCTAACATCTCATCGCATAATTCAATACCTGTCAACCCTGGCATTGATATGTCCGAGATAACAAGATCAAATTTTCCAGGATCATTTCTGAATGTCTTTAGAGCATCGTTACTCCTTAGAAATGAAGTGACGTTATAACCAAGATCTTCTAATATCATTTTTCCTAGCATTGTTATTTGCTCTTCATCATCAACAAATAGAACATTTTCTGTCCCTGTTGGAATTTTTTTTATGTTTTCATCTACAAGTATCTCATCGACCAGTTTATTGTACGGTAGGAAAACATGGAAAGTTGTGCCTTTTCCGACTTCACTGTAAACAGTTATTAATCCGTTTATATTCTTAACAATACCATCAATTACCGCTAATCCGAGACCAGTACCTTCTCCAATTTTTTTGGTCGTAAAATATGGTTAGAATATTCTTTCGATATCAGCTTTTGAAATACCTTTTCCCGTATCACTGATGACCAACCTTAAATAATCTCCTGGTTTGATATTATAACCATTTTTCTCGACATCAAATTCTGATATCACTTTATACTCCAGCGAAACACAGAGTGAACCACCTTTTTCGTACATAGCTTGATAGGAATTTGTACACAAGTTCATCATGATCTGATGAATTTGAGTTGGATCAGCCATTACAGTTCCAGATGTTGTATTGATCTCCTGATTTATATCTATAGTGCTTGGAATCGAAGCTCTTAATAATCTTAATGCTTCTTTTATTACAATATCAACTCTCACAGGTATTAACTCCTGTTCTGTTTTTCGACTCAATGTCAATATCTGTTTCACCAACTCTTTTGCTCTGTTCCCTGCTTTAAGAACCTCTGTTAATTTGCCGCTTGTTGGATTCTCCTCAGGCAATTCCATCTTTGCCAATTCTGTATAGCCTAAAATTGCTGTTAGTATGTTATTAAAATCATGAGCTATACCACCTGCCAAAGTTCCTATAGCCTCCATTTTCTGTGATTGCCTTAGTTGTCTTTCTAATTTATTATGTGCCGTCATATCTCTTTTTATAGCAAAATAACCATGGTTCTTATTATCATGATTTCTCAATGGAGATATGGTACTATCTTCTTCGATCAAAGTACCATCCTTTCTTTTATTAATTATAATTCCTCTCCAAACATTACCATTTGTAATTGTATCCCACATATCTTGATAAGTTTCTTTACTCACTTTATTACTTTTCAATAATCTAGGATTTTCACCGATAACTTCTTCGGAAGAATAACCTGTAATTCTTTCAAATGCAGGATTGACATAGGTAATATTTCCATCAAGATCAGTTATGATTATATCTTCCTCTGTCTGCTCAAGTATAACTCCTAAACGTTTGATATCTGATATCCTGTCCTCAATAATATTTTCTTGATCTCGATTAACTCTTTCCAATTCTTTTTGTACGTCAGTCAACTTAAGATGGGTCTTTATTCTTGCTAATAGTTCGTGGGGATTAAATGGTTTTGTTATATAATCGACTCCTCCACTTTCAAAACCTTTTATAATACTCTCCGAATCCGTCTTTATCGTAAGAAATAGAACCGGTACTTTTTTATATTCTTCAATAGATTTTATCTTTTCACAAAGTTCAAATCCATTGATCTCAGGCATTATTACATCCAATAAAATTATATCGGGCACTTCTTTTGATAAAATTTTTAATGCTTCATCTCCGGAAGTCGCAAATGAAAGGACATATCCTTCGTTTTGTAAAAAGTTACCTACTACTTGAATATTCTTAGGTGTATCATCAATGATCAATACATTATATTTCTTCTTGTCCATCTTATCTCCCTATGTCTAGGTTTTTACATTCTTTATCATTCCTTCGTACTTTACCAAAAGATCTTTAATCGTACTTATATCAAAATTTTTAGCTGCTATCTCCATTTCTTTTGAGTAGTTCATAATACTGCCTGAATTATGCTTAGCAGCTAATTCATACAGATCTCTCGCAAATTGCATTATATCATCTAAATTATGTTTTTCCACTGAATTTTTATATTGCTCATAAAGTGTTCCATTAAGTTCTATTAAGAAATTATTACCTTCCACTAACTCATCATTAACAAGAGTTGTTTTTATTTCTTTATTCTCATCAATGGTGTAATGAATAAATTCTTTGAATTTCTTTACTATTTCTTTTCTTAAGATCGGTTTTCTTAAATAACCATCAAATTTGTATTCTTTTAATTTATCACTCTCTCTAGACATAACTGAGGCTGTAACAGCTATAACCGGAATTCTTTCAAGATTTGGATCTTTCTTCAAATGGGTTATTGCTTCATATCCATCCATAACCGGCATTCTGATATCCATAAGAATCATATCAGGTACATATAGTTTTGCCTTTGCTATACTTTCCTCTCCGTTTTCTGCTTCATATATCTCAAAACCATAATCTTCACATATTTCTTTGAGTAAAAGCCTGTTTGATTCGACATCATCAACAATTAGAACTTTTGCTTTATCAAAAGTAATAATACCACTGTCTTTACTACGAACATCCCCATAATCTGATCTCTCTTCAGTTTTAACATCCATAAATGCTATAACAAATTTTGTACCTTTCTTTAATTCACTTTCTACTGTAATTGAGCCATTCATCAGTTCAACAAGCCTTTTTGTTATCGATAAGCCCAGTCCTGTACCTTTAATATTCCGTTTTGTTTTAAGATCACCGGCTTGCACAAATGAATCAAATATTTGCGAAAGTTGAGAATCTTTTATTCCAATACCAGTGTCTTCTATAACTATTTCCATTTTATAAGCTTCATTTTCGATCTTAGTAAATTTTGTAGTCAACTTTACATAACCTGAGTTAGTAAATTTAATTGAATTACTAACTAAATTGAAAAGTATCTGCCTTAATCTATTTTCATCTAAAATTACATAACTTCTGAATGATGGATCCTGTTCAAATAACAACTGCAAACCTTTTGCCTTCAATCTTTCATCAAAAAATTGCTCGATCTCGTAAACAGTACTCACAATATCAAAACTGGAATAAAGTATTTCCAGCTTATTAGCTTCAATTTTCGAAATGTCAAGAATGTCGTTGATCAAATCTAGAAGAGTATGACCTCCTGAAACTATCGTGGCAAGATAACTTTCTTGCTTATGCGTCAATGGTGTTTGCTGTAACAACTCTGAAAATCCGATTACAGCATTCATCGGTGTTCGGATCTCATGGCTCATATTGGCAAGAAATTCACTTTTGGCATTTGTAGCTTTTTCTGCAATATCCTTCGCTTTCATTAGCTCAATTTCAGTTTTCTTTCTTAAAGCAACTTCGTTAGATAATCGTCTGTTCCAATAGAAAATAAATATCAAAACAACAATAGCAAAAAGAACAACTTTCCAGACTAAAGAATAGTCTATAAGAGGTTCACTGATAGTTGACCATCTGTTAAAAAGTTCTTTATACTCTTCATCTGTGATAGTTTCTAAGGTCTTATTCAAAATTGCAATAAGTTCTCTATTCCCTTTAGCCACCCCAATAGCAATTTCATAGAAAAAAGGTGAGACTCCCGATATTTTTATATTGGATAGACCGTTTTTCTTCGAGTAGAATTCAAACGAAGCAACGTCCAATATAAAAGCATAAATTTCACCGTATGATAAAGCTTTTAGACCTTCCTCTGCAGATTTATAACCTTTTAATTCCTGATTAGGGAATTGTTTAGTGATATGCTCTTGAATTTCATAACCTTCAACAACTCCTATCGTAGTCAGATCAAGTGATTTGAAATTCTTAATATAATTAACGTCTATCCTTGTGATTATTACGTAATCAACCTTCAAATATATATTCGTAAAATCTGCAAATTCTCTTCTTTTTTCAGTTGGAGTTATCGCCTCTATAATATCTATTTCATTATTCTTGAACATATCAATGGTATGTGACCAATCTTCTGACCTGACTCTCTCTACCTTAATTCCACCTCTCTTTTCTATCAATTTCCAGATATCCGGCACAACTCCGACATAATTATCTTTATCATCATAATAGGATAAAGGTGCCCAGTTAGGCTCTCCTGCTATGCGTATGACAGGATGTTCCATTATCCATTGGTGCTCTCTTTTAGTATGAAGTATTTCGCATTCTGACAATAACGACTCTTCAAACCATTTATCTCTTAAATCTCTATGCTCAACATCTGACATATTGCCTAGAACTTTATTGATAATACCTCTCAGAATTACATTATCGTTAGTGACAGCAATTGAGATTGGAGCTGTCAATCCCGGCATCTCTCCAATTACTTTTAGATTTGTTATCATTTCTTCTTCTGCAATATGGGTATATACCGACAAATTCCCGATATATGCATCCGCCTTGCCGTATGAAACAGCTTCCAAACATTCATTATTTGATGATTTTATTGTTAAATAAACATCCAGTTTGTTCTTCACCAAGTACTCATGAATATAAGAACCCTTATTGATTGCTATTATTTTATCCTTGAGATCGTTGAAAGTGTTGATCTTTTCATTGTCAGACCTTGTTATAATTACGAGAGGTATTTCAATAAATGGTTCTGAAAATTTTAAATATTCTTCTCTTTCCGAAGTTTTTACAGCAGCAGCAATACCATCAATTTTTCCTATTTTGGCTTGGTTCAATATATATGACCATACTCCTGGGATTACATTTATCTTCATGCCAGTTTGCTTTTCTATTATCTTAATATACTCGGAAGAAAGTCCGGTATGCTTATCATTTTTATCCACAAAATCAAAAGGCGGCCAATTAAAATCTGCGCCAAAAGTAATTTCTTTATTACTCTCCAGCCATTGCTTTTCTTCATCGGTGAATTTAATCACATCATTATCAGTTTCTTGAGCATAGGATATACCTGAAAATATTGTTGATAGGAATACAAATATTATTAAAAAATAAATTCGTTTCATAAAATTCTCTTTGAGTTCGATGTTGTAAGCTTTAGTTGCTTACACAATATTTATTTATGTCAAACGCTTTGTTAGAATAGTGTACTTATTCAATATGTAAAAAAAAAACAAATGTTACAAGTGAAAAAAATCTTAATGTAACGAAAAAACATATACTGTACTTTTTCCATGCCTAATCAAGAATAACTACTTGACTTTTTGATTTATACGTAGTAAATTATGTGTGATAGTTTTATATTTTACGTTTATTTCATGATTTACATGATTTTTATCTTGACTTGGCAGTTTTATTTTCTTACATTATTTGACCCTAACAAATATCGAGCGAGGAGTAATGAAAGAACCCAATATAGCTGTTTCAAATTCTAATTCAACAAACATCTTTAACATTCCTCTAGGAGAAGATCATAGAGCTAATTCCGATTCCATAAAAACTCTATCGGGGAAACTTCTAAAAATTTACACAGAAGCTAATCTGAACAAAATAACATCCACAATAATTCAATTTTATAAAGCAAAACAGTTTGATACTCTAAAAAATATCGCCAACTCTATAACAGATTATGTCTATTTTGGCACAGATCAAGAAAACTTCAAGATCAGTAAATATTTTTCTAAGCTTGTGATCATGTATCATCCAGATAAGATCATTTCGTACAATAAAGTTATAAATACAGCAATAAACGAAAGCCGTTTAGAAGATTTACAAAAACTAAATCATATTTTTATCACTGTTAAGATTTTAAATGGCTACAAAAACATTCCTCTATCAACTAATAGAGAGAATTCTTATTCTGAAGATTCTGCACAATATGATAATAATTATGAGGAGAAATTCAAATCTTCATGGGATCATTTTAGTTATTATGAAACTGAGGATATAGATAGAGAATTTGGTGATTTCTATAAAAATATTCATAAAACTTTTTATGATATATTTGAAAAATCAGGATCCGAAGATAAAAGTAGGATTGAGCTTAGTTATTTAGGTATGGAGGACTTGGATGGTATTGAAGAATTTATTGATATGTACTTTTTAGATCTAAGTGGAAATAAACTGACTGATATTTCAAACCTATGGGACTTGGAAAGATTGGAAGAATTATATTTGGCTAATAATCAAATATTCTGCATTGATTCTCTTTGTAATATGAGCAACTTACGCATCTTAGACTTGGCAAATAATAATATTGATGATATCTCAGATCTGAATTTTCTGTATAAACTGGAGTTCATAAATTTGATCAATAATCCTGTGCCGGAAGATCAGATAAAAGAGTTGAAGAAGTATGTAAAGATCGTACTGTTTTAGAAATTTATGAAAATTTATATAAAAAAAATTACAGTTGCAATATTTAATATTTACCTTATTTTATTATCGTACTTGGTAACTCCAATTAAGCTATTATGCAAATATTTGATAAATTAATTATGAATCATTCATAATTTCAACTTGTAAGGGGGAAAATGAAAAATACAAAAAAAATAATACTTTTTATAATGCTAGCGCTTACTATTAATTCGGTAATTGCACAGAGTGAATTCCCAAATACAGACTGGTGGGCAACTGATGGTACGGTATATTCAATAGCTACAGATGGAACATCTACATATATTGGAGGTAATTTTTTTTATATAGGACCTAAAACAGGAAGTGGTACAACTGTAGATACAAATACGGGACTCACTTCATTAGACATGCCAATGGTAAATGGAGCAATTAGAACCGTAATTTCTGATGGTTACGGAGGTTGGTATATTGGTGGGGCATTTACATCTGTTTCAGGTGTTGAAAGAAATCGTATCGCTCATATAAAGTCTGATAATACCCTAGATTTGAATTGGAATCCTAATGCAAATGATTGGGTTAGTACTTTGGCTAAAGATGCTAGCGGTTATATTTATGCAGGTGGGTATTTTACTTCAATAGGAGGGCTGACAAGAAATAAAATAGCAAAACTAAATAATACGACCGGCGCAGCTGTTTCGGACTGGAATTTAAGTGCAAATAATACTGTAAATACAATGATTATTGAAGGTACAAATATTTATGTAGGTGGAGTTTTCACTTCAATAGGTAGTCGATCTAGAAATAAACTCGCAAAACTTAGGACAAATTCCAATACAGCTGATGAGAGTTGGATCCCTGACCCTAATTATAATGTATCTGTTGTTGCTAGCGACGGAAATGGAAATATATATGTAGGTGGAGATTTTACATCAATTGGTGGAGAATTAAGAAATAAACTGGCTAAATTAAATAATTCAAACGGTTCTACTGATCCTAATTGGGATGCAAATTCAAATCAGGAAGTATATTCTATAGCTTTCGATGATAGTGGATATGTTTATGTGGGTGGAGGATTCACATCTATCGGTGGATTGGAAAGAAAATATTTAGCAAAACTGAATAATACTACAGGAACAGCTGTTAACAATTGGGATCCTACCCTTAATTATGGTTATTATGTTAATTCTATGATTATTGACACTGATGGTAACATTTATGTTGGCGGAAATTTTACATCAATTGGAGGATTATTAAGAAAATATATCGCAAAGCTAGATAATACAACTGGTGCAGTTGATTCTAATTGGGACCCAACTGCTAACAATTATGTAAAATCATTAGCCCTTGATGATAATGGAAATATATACGTTGGAGGTTATTTTACATCAATTGGAGGGTATCCTAGAGGTAGAATAGCTAAACTTAGTAATATGACTGGCGCTGCTGATCCTGATTGGAATCCTGTTGCAAGTTATATTGTTCGTACATTAACTCTAGACGGAAATGGAAATATTTTTGCTGGTGGTGATTTTACATCTATCGGCGGTTTGCCAAGAAAATACATAGCCAAACTTGATGATATAACAGGGGCAGCCGATCCTGATTGGGATGCAAGTGCAAATAATAGCGTTTATGCGACAGTTTTAGATGGAAAAGGAAATTTATATGCTTGCGGTTCATTTAACAATATAGGTGGTCAGATTAGAGGATTCGCTGCAAAACTTAATATTACTACCGCTGAAGTCAATCCGGATTGGAACCCAAGCGCTAATTGGCTCCCACTTCAAGCAATAATTCTGGATGATCATAATAATGTCTACATAGGTGGATCGTTCACATCTATAGGTGGATTATCAAGAAAAAACATAGCTAAATTAGATGACAAATCTGGATTTGCAGATCCTAATTGGAATCCAACTGCAAATGCTACAGTTCGTTCTCTAGTATTTGATAGTGAAGAAAATATTTATGTTTGTGGTGACTTTACATCAATTGGTGGTAAAATAAGAAATGGGTTAGCTAAACTTGATAATAAGTACGGTGCTGCTGATCCTGATTGGGACCCTAACCCAGATCAACAAGTGATGAAGTTAGCTATAGACTCCGAAAATAATATTTATGCGGGTGGATGGTTTAACTCTATCGGAGGATCGTCAATAGATTATTTAGCTAAACTTGATAACTTAATCGGTGTTTCTAATCCTGAATGGAATCCTATTTTAAATGGAAATAAAGTTCAGGCATTGCTTATTGACCCTATCGGAAATGTTTATACTGGTGGAGATTTTACTTATATAAACGGTGAATATTGTGAAGGTTTTGCAGTATTTAATGGAACTTCAGGTATCTCTAATCCAGATCTGACACCTAAAAAGTCAATACTTAATCAGAATTATCCCAACCCATTCAATAATTCAACAAATATTTGTTATACAATTATTTATCCTACAAAAGTCAAATTGAGTGTATTTAATGTTAAAGGTGAGTTGGTATCTAATTTAATCAATAAAAAACATAATAAAGGACAATATAATATTTTATTTGATGCAAGTAATTTGAATAGTGGAATTTATTACTACAGGCTTGAAATTAACGAAAGAATAAAAGAAACTAAAAGAATGCTCTACTTAAGATAGTACACTACAGCCTAATCTTAAATTACAACACCGTCTTCACTTTCTTCCCAAGTGATTTCAAGCACTTCTCTGTAAAATTAAACTTATCCATAGATTTATCAACTGTGAAAAAGACAACTTCTCCATCCCTTGCAACTATAAGCTCAATCGAAGGGTCTTTCATCATCTCAATGACATTCTCCTGAACCATCAGAGCTGTTTCGGTATACTTAATCTCTTCCATTTCTTCCAGATTGAAAATAAATTTCAGAGAATCTTTTTTACCTTGCTGGATCAGAGCAATACTCTTTATCAATAGGTTTCCACCGAGAATAGAAAGATAAACATTGCTGAAAAGATTTACAGCCTCAGGAGGAAGAATACCAAATCTATCTCTGACCTCAGTTCTAATTTCGTTCAGATCGTCAATCGTATAACAATTCATCATTCTTCTATATATCTCTACTCTCTCAGTTGAATCATTAATATAAAATTCTGGCAAATAAATTTTACTCTGCAGATTTATAGCTGATTTGGACATTCTTGTAGGTGCGTCAATATGCTTAAGTACATCAGAGAATTCATCTTCTTTCAATTCTGAAACAGCTTCTTCCATTATCCTTGTATAAAGATCAAATCCCACATTCTCAATAAAACCACTCTGCTCTCCGCCAAGAAGATTTCCCGCACCTCTGATCTCAAGATCTTTCATAGCTATTTGGAAACCTGAACCAAGATCTGTAAAGTGACTTACCGTTTCTAATCTCTTCTTTGCAATAGGAGTCATAGAACCTGAAGGTGGTGCTAAGAAATAAGCATAAGCCTGCCTTGAAGATCTTCCGATCCTTCCTCTAAGCTGATAAAGCTGAGAAAGACCGAACATATCTGCCCTATTGACTATCATAGTATTAACATTAGGTATATCCACCCCGTTCTCTATGATAGTTGTAGCTATAAGCACATCATACTTTTTATACATAAAATCATACATTATCTTTTCAAGCTGAGAAGGTTTCATCTGACCATGTGCTATTGCAATACTAACATCAGGTACGATCCTCTGAATTGATGCTTTCATTGTTTCGATAGTTTCAACCCTATTATGAACGAAGAACACTTGACCACCACGATCAACCTCTTTCATGATGCCTTCGAAAATTATTTTTTCATCATAAGGATGTATTTCAGTGATAATAGGCAATCTGTTCACTGGGGGAGTATTTATCAAACTTAAATCTCTAACTCCCAGTAATGACATATGAAGTGTTCTTGGAATAGGTGTTGCTGTCAAAGTCATAACATCAACATTTACTCTCATTTCCTTGATCT
>WTAK01000074.1 GCA_013139625.1 Candidatus Delongbacteria bacterium
ATATTTCATACTTTGAAGCTTCAGATTTTTCTAAAGTTATCTGCTTTCTCATATCTTTAGATAATTGATGAACATCTGTTTTAGACAATAGTAAACGAACAGCTTCAGCACCGATCTCAGCTCTAAATTGTTCAAATTCTTGATATTCGTCTTCGTAGTTCTCTGTTTTCTCAAGAATATCATTGTAATCACTTTCAGAGATTAATGTTTTATATTTGATATCCTTTACGATACTCATAAATCTTAGATTTACAAGATCCTTAATAAGCTTATCAAAACACAGCACATCTTTCTTTTCTTTCGCTGCAATAGCAAGAAAGTCTTTATCTATATCTACAAATTTCGATATGATATCACTAAAATTTTCATCATCATACAAAGTACTATATATTCTCTGACGAATATCTTTTTCTCTATATTTTTCAGTTACATATCCTTCTATAACTCCAGCAATTTCATTTACGTAAACCAGCAGATCTTCAAAAAGTTTATCATTTTCTTCATTTGATTCAAAATTTGCTGTAAACTCTTTTGCTATCAAGTCGAGTTTATTATTATGGGAAACATCTTTGATTGAAAGATAAAATACTTTTTCAAGTTCTGTTATGAATTTGTGATACTTCTCAAAGTATGTCTTAGAATATTTTTCAATAAGATTTTGATAATCTTCAATTATTCTACCTGCTTTGATAACCACATACTTTTCATAGTAGATTATTTGCTCTAAAACTTTAACAGTGTAACCTAGTAAGTTACCTATTTTTGAAGGTAAAGAACGGAAGAACCATATATGAACTACCGGAACAGCCAACTTTATATGACCAATTCTTTCTCTTCTTACACTTCGTTTATTTACTTCAACACCACATTTATCACAAGTTACACCTTTGTATCTTGAACCTTTGTACTTACCGCAAGAGCATTCCCAATCCTTTTGAGGACCAAAAATCCTTTCACAAAAAAGTCCATCTTTCTCAGGTTTATAAGTTCTATAGTTTACAGTTTCAGGTTTCGTTACTTCACCTTTACTGGCCTTAAGAACCTGATCACTTGATAAAAGTTTTATAGAGAACTTTGAATAAGTTTTATGTAAAACATCTCTTTGTCGTAATCTTGGCATTTTAAACTCCTGTTTTTGTACCAATTACTTTTTTTCTTCTTCAGATTAAAGCAATTTTGTTATTATTAGGATGACCACATCTTGAATTAATTAACTATTATTCAAGAATTACATCCAGATTTAGACCATAAAGCTCTTTCACTAGTACATTGAAAGCTTCTGGAATACCTGGTTTTGGTATTTCCTTACCCTTAACAATTGCTTCGTAAACCTTAGTGCTTCCGATAACATCATCAGATTTATACGTCAACATCTCTTGAAGTACATGAACAGCTCCGTAAGCCTCTAGAGCCCAAACCTCCATTTCTCCAAATCTTTGACCACCAAATTGTGCTTTACCACCTAAAGGCTGTTGTGTGATCAATGAATATGGTCCAATTGAACGGGCATGTAATTTATCTTCAACTAAATGAGATAATTTCAACATGTAAGTTATACCAACAGTGATCTCCTGCTCAAATTTTTCTCCGGTCAAACCATCATATAATACTGATTTTCCGGATGCAGGTAATTTAGCTTCTTTTAATTTTTGCTTAACATCTTTTAAAGAAGCTCCATCAAATACCGGAGTAGCGTACTTCGTTCCTAATTTTTTGCCGGCCCATCCAAGGTTAGTTTCACATATCTGACCCGGGTTCATTCTTGAAGGCACACCTAAGGGATTTAGAATAATATCTACTGGAGTTCCGTCTTCTAAATAAGGCAGATCTTCAATTGGTACAATTCTAGAAACAATACCTTTATTTCCGTGTCTACCGGCCATTTTATCACCGATCTGGATCTTTCTTTTCTTTGCGATATATACTTTAACAAGTTGAATGATCCCTGGTGGAAGTTCGTCACCATAAAGAAGTTTTTGTCTATCTCTTTGGAAATCAACATTTAATTGATCTACCATTAGAGAATAATTTGAAACAATATCAGATATTTTTTCATTAAGATCTTCATTGTTAGTCCAATCAGTTGAAATATTAGTGTCTCCAATATTTAGACTGCTGAACGATTTTGCTGATATCTTATCTCCGGGAGATAAAACAACTATTCTTTTACTTGTCTTACTTTCTAGACAAACTACTTCTTTTGCAACTTTTTTACCTTTTAGTAGAGAATAAAGATCTTTCGCTCTTTCTTCTTCAATTGATCTCATATCTAGCTCAAATTGCTTCTTAAGCTTTTTAATTGCTTCTTTTTCTTTACTTTTCTTAGAAGGATCTTTCTTCTTCCTTGAGAATATTTTTGTCTCGATTACAATACCTTTATCTCCAGGAGGTACTCTTAATGAAGCATCCTTAACTTCTCCTGCCTTTTCACCAAATATAGCTTTAAGAAGTTTATCTTCAGGAGTTAAATTCACCTCACCTTTAGGAGTTACTTTACCAACAAGTATATCACCAGGGTAAACTTCAGCTCCGATTCGTATAATACCTTCATCATCAAGATTTTTCGTAGCTTCTTCACTTACGTTTGGAATCTCTCTTGTTAGCTCTTCCTCGCCTCTCTTAGTCTCTTTTACGTTTATTTCATACTCTTTAATATGCAAAGAAGTGAAAACGTCTTCTTTAACTAATTTTTCACTTAAAATTATTGCATCCTCAAAGTTATAACCATTCCAAGACATATAAGCTACAAGAACATTTTTACCTAGAGCTAACTCACCATGATCAGTGGCTGGCCCATCTGCGATTATATCACCAGGCTGTAATTTATCACCCTGTTCAACAATAGGCATATGGTTAATACTAGTATCTTGATTAGTTCTGAAGAACTTAACGAATTTGTAATATTTTTCATCAGGATCTTTTGGATCTTCTTTCTCCGTTACTTTAACTAAACATCCCTTTGCATCTATCTTTAATACTTCACCTT
>WTAK01000098.1 GCA_013139625.1 Candidatus Delongbacteria bacterium
AAAAGAATATGATATAAAAGGTCTAGGATATGAGCCTAAAGGTTCTATCGTTGACTCAGATGGCAAGGAGCTTACAAAAGAACAGATAGGCGAAATTGAGATAATGTTCGATGCGGCAACTATGGCATCAAATGCCGAGATACATCCACCTGATGATGACCACCATAGTTGGTATCCTATCGGAGATCCTACAGAAGCAGCTTTGATCACACTATCGACAAAATTAGGTACAAGATCACTGAATGAGGATGAAGAAAATCCTGAACTTCATGAGTTCAGTTTTGACTCTGTCCGAAAAAGAATGAGCAGTGTCCGTCAGTTCGGAGATGAAGAGATACTTACAATGAAAGGTGCTATGGACAGCATTCTTACTATCAGTAAATATATTTGGAAGGATGGTGAAGAAGTTCCTATCACTGAACAAGATATTGCAGAACTTAAAGAATTAAATGATAAATATTCATCCAAAGCTCTCAGAGTTCTTGGAATAGCTATAAGAAAACTGGGAAAAGAGAAACAAGATTATGTCCTTGAAGATATTGAAAGGGATGTTGTTTTCTTAGGCTTAGTTGCAATGATAGACCCACCGAAAGAAGGTGTGAGAGAAGCTATTATCAAAGCACACGAAGCTCATATAGATACATATATTATGACCGGTGATCATGCTATTACTGCTCAAGCTATCGGAAAAGAGATAAATCTATCTGAAGATAACTCTGATGTTCAGGTTATCACCGGTGAAGAAATGGCAAATATCTCTGATGAAGATCTAAGCAAGCTGATGAATGAGAATAAGTCACTGATATATTCCAGAGTTTCACCTGAGGATAAACTTCGAATTGTAAAACTCTTAAAGAAGCAAGATAAGATCGTAGCTGTGACAGGTGATGGTGTAAATGATGCACCTGCTCTGAAGAGTGCACATATCGGTGTTGCCATGGGGCAGATGGGTACAGATGTTTCCAAGGAGGCTGCTGACCTCGTCTTACTAGACGATAGTTTCCCAACCTTGGTGGATGCCATCAGAGAAGGTCGAACGATCTATAACAACCTTAAAAAGACGGTTATTGCATCATTGACAAGTAACTGTGCAGAGCTTTCATTGGTTCTATTCGGATTGGCAGGAGTTTCATTTTTCGGTTGGTCAATTCCTATCTTAGCTATTCAAATATTGGCAATTGATCTTTTGGCAGAGATACTTCCACTTACTGCTCTTACTTACGATCCCGGTTCAAAGGACCTGATGACCGCTAAACCAAGAGGACGAGATGATCATATTATTAATAAAGGTTCAGCTATCGAGATCATGTTACTAGGAGTTCTAATGGGTGGATTAGCTTTTGCGAATTATGGGTACTTTATCAGCAGAGTGGGCGAGATGACAGGTGCGTTATATATGAGAGCTACTACGATCAGTTACGCAACTATCGTTGCTGCTCAGTTTATTAATATTCTATCCCGAAGGTATGAGACAGTGTCAATATTCAATAAAAATATGTTCACGAATAGTAAAATAGTTTATTCGATATTACTTTCAATAGTTTTATGTGCTGTGGTTATTTATGTGCCGGGAGTTAATTCATTCCTGAAATTTGCACCATTGACCGCTTATGATCTGATGACTGTATTTGTATCGGCTATGATATTCTTATTTGCACATGAGATGATAAAGGTGTTTAAGAGGAAGAAATAACTCCACAAGAAAAAGGGGTACTTATTTAAGTATTTTTAATTTGTCATTTAAGGGATACGAACAATACGAAAACCGTAATATTCCATAGTCGCATATGGGTTGTTGCCAATTCGGTTTGCAATTCTATTATAATAATCATTGCTTCCCCAACTGCCTCCCCTTAGACTAACAAGGGTAGTACTAGAGGGTCCAGTTGGATTGTCACTTGGACTACTCGTATAATAAGTATCGCTATAAAAGTCACAGCACCATTCAATCAGGTTCCCAGACATATCATATATTCCAAGTTGATTAGGTAATTTTGTACCTACAGGTTGTGAACTACTTGAGTTTGAAATATTCCATCCTACATCATTAAGTATATTGCTCCCGCTGTAACGGTAATTATCTTCCCAATTAGTTCCACCTCTGGCAGCATATTCCCATTCAGCCTCAGTAGGTAATCGGTAGCCATTTTCGAACCAATTGCAACTCCAATCGGTCAAATCATATAGTTCGACTATATTTTTTTGCCTAGATATCATATTGCAATAAAAAGCACTTCCATACCAACTAACTCCTATAACAGGATAATTTTCCTTATCCCAATCTACTTGAAATATTGTGCCATTATAGCTTATTTGACACATTCCATTTTCAAAATTTATCAATTCTTTTGAGTTGCCTATGCTATTGTACACAACTAGTGAGTCAATTGAAATCAGATTTTGATTTTGTGCAAAATTAAGCATATCGCAATATTCCTGATTTGTTGTTTCACAACTTCCGATAGTAAAATCACTTATATTTATGCTGTGTACAGGAAGTTCATCAGCATCACCCTCGCTCAAATGGTCACCCATATCGAATATTCCTCCAGTGACATAAACCATAGTGGAAATATTTATGCTTATTGAATCACTTGATACTCTTCCTAATTCATCTAAGATTGAACTTTTTATAAAGTGCTTACCAAGATTTTCTGAACCTGTGAAAAAATAAATACACTCAAAAGGATATTGATTTATTTCTGAGATTAAAATATCGTCAAAATAGTATTTTACATTTATGACATTTATATAAGCTGGGTGATCGCTGATATTAATTCTAATTGATTCATTAACTGAGTCATTTAAAAAATAAGCATTGTTTATAGGCGAGATAAGTGTGAATGATGGAGGAATGTTAACAATTATTTCTACAGAATCTTGTGATATTCTACCTATTTCGTCTGTAATTATGGCTTTTATTTGATGATTTCCGCATTGCTCGATTTGATTTAATAAATAACTGAAGTTCAAAGGATCTTCGGTCTGTTCTGATATTAATAGATCATCGAAGTAGTATTTTACATTTGTAACATCTAAATAATCAGGTTGGTTACTGATATTAATATAAATGGAATCATTTAGATTATACTCGGTATTCAATATCGGTGAAGCAAGTGCAAATGACTCGGGTGTATTTATTGTAATATTTATAGAATCAGCATAAATATTGCTACTATCATCTGTTGCAACTGCTTTTAATAAATGATTTCCAAATTCTAAATCCAGTAGTTTGTAGCTATTCATAAATGGATATTCATTATCATCAAATATCAACAGATCATCTAAATAATACTTTGTATTTATAATATTGAAATAAGATGCGAAATCATCAATGTTAACCGTTATTAAATCATTATAATTAAATTGCTGACTATTTAGAGGTGATATTATTGTACATTGTTTTTTCCACATGTCATTAACATATTTTTCAAAATCAGGAACTGTTAGTGTTAATCCAAGATCATCATATCTAGTTTCTATATTATTCCGAACATCTGGAAGTATTAAGTTTTTTGCATTGTTATAAATCTCTAAATTTGAACCAGCATCGTTTAAAATTCCATCTTCTTTAATATCCTCAATGATCGTTGAAATTAATAATGATAATTCAGAAACAGAATTAGATCCTTGTAATACAACTGAAATAGCGAGTAATATTGCATCACTTATCCTATTTTGACTTATATCCATCTTCTCAAAATCTTCTACATCGGCTTCATGAATACTGAAAATTGATAATATTTCAATCTGAGCTTGTTCTTTTGCTACGCTATAAGTTTTCCCTTCCTCTTTGATCAAATAAACTATTCTTTTTTTTGCTAAAGTTGTCAAAATATTAATGTTACAACTTAAAGAATCTGAAACACCGGATAATGCTCTTAGTGTAAGTTCGATATCGGTATTAGTCCCAGAAACTTCATTAAAATAAAATCCTGTTGATATAATTTCAATAAAATCAGTTCCAACTTCACTCTCTAGGGTAAATGAACCAAAATTATCTTCTGTAGATACATTAAAAGTATTTCCATTAGGAGATAAATTTTCATTCAACTCCTGTATTTCAATATTTGAACCAGTAATAAAAGGACCTTTTTGGACTAGTCCGTCAAGACCCATTTGAGTTGGACCTGAGTCAACAGGTGTGGTTGTATCATTTTCGCAGGAAAAGAATAACGCTAATAACGATAGCAATATTAAATATTTTTTCATAACCTATTACTCCGATTAATAATGTGTTTGATAATTATAAACTAGTAAATATTATGAGTTTTCGCAAGTTAGAAAAGAATAACTTTGAAAAATCTTAGTCTTCGACTCCGCTCAGACTGACTTTCTTTCCATACGGTTCATTAAACAATCTCAACCCTCGTAATATCATGTGAAGATCGCTACTCCATGCTCGTCTGGTTCGAAGCCCATTCTCAGCGATCTCAACAGCTCTATAATGATATGTATTAACATTTTGCTGAATAAGGATTTTATAATTCGTATCAAATAAAATAACATCATTCCACTGAACCTCTCGATCCATGACAAGCATATCAAGATTATATTTCAAAGGCTCACCCTCAATGAAAATATTTTCTTTGAACAGGGTTAGCATAGCTATAGCAGAAGCCATATTGGAATAATCTCTCTGAATAGGTCCACCTTTATGAACATGAGTGCAAACAGTTCTGTAATTTCTGAACGTAGAAGTATCATCAAAACCTACTTCACCACCAGCAGCAATTTCTTCCTGAAATCTGAAACTGATCTTCAAGGCAGCATCAAAGAATTTCGAATAATAGCTGATGATCTTCATTCCTTCCGGCAAAATATTTATCTTTGGTTTTATATCTTTAGGAAGAGCAGATGCGAGATAATAAATACCGCGTAGATATTTCAGTTCATTTTTTCCTGATTCCAAAGCTTTTGTAACCAATCTAGTGCCGACACTATATCCGACTATCACATAAGGGATCTTCTGGGTTTCAAGTTTTACGATGATACTATCCATAAAATGAGAAGATTTATTTTCTCCATTGACTTTGGATGCTTCCCATTGTTCGATAGGTTTTAGGAAATCTAATCTGTTCTTTTCCCAGCGGTAAGTCATTACATCGTAATTCAGAGTCGGATGTTCACTAAGAAATTCCTGCATTTTTTCTTTAAAAGGTTCAATATCTCTATATTCAGCAAATCCGTGTACATAAATAAAGACCAGGTCTTTTGTGGAAAGAGAATCCGGTAATTCCGTAGGTATTACAGCGAATAAATTTGTAAATATAAAAAGTAATATAAGTGATCTATACAAGCTCAAATCCAAATATTTTTTCTGTTTCGATCATAAATTCTTCTTCACTGAGAGCTAAAGCTTTCTTTTCCATCATGCAGACTTCTTTTCTATCTTCAGTGAGGATGTTCGGAACTACAAGTTCTGCTTCCACTTCTACACCGTTCTTTCTGAGATATTCTATAGCTGACTCTGATATCGTCCCGGTGACAAGTTTGGTAATAATACCTCTATGAACGATCATTTTTGCAGCAGCCAATCCAAACAACTTGTCAAAAAGTATATACTTCCCCGACCTGAACTTGTTCAAGCAGTTGACCAAAGGTCTTAATCCTTTTCCTGTTTCACTGTGAATAATAGTATCATTTTCCACCAGAGCCAGATCATATTTTGTGAAATTAGGTTTGATCATAAAATCTCTCTAGTCTTCTTTGCTCCGAAAACCCAGATAAAGTCAGTAACAACTAGACCGATTAAAAGAAAACCTAATACTTTAGTCGGTATTCCAATAATAAAATAGTCGATCAAAATAATTACAGGTAACTGAATTGCCAAAGTTTTTACTAAAGCAGTGAATTCATTTCCTTTATAGAATTTTCCGAATAAAAATCCCAAAAGTGCATTGAAAAGAATGATATACGGGTTTCCCATAGCGATTGCTGAATATAAAGAACCGATTCCTCCGGCTAAAAGCCCACCGGTAGAACCATATAGCATAGCAGCTAAAAAGATCGCATACTGAAAGAAATGTAATTTAAACCCAAGCATATTAATATTGATCAGCCCAAGTACATTCGGTAATGCCATTAGGATCACCAATGTAGAAATGTTTTTGACATCTGATTTTAATTCATAATTTGTGGTGGTCATATCTTGCTCCTTAATACGTTGTTTATTTAAATCGTTTCGGGGACGACTTGAAGGCGTCCCCTACATTTTATTTTTGATCCCAATCTGGGCGTACATCAAATTCTGCAGCTACTCGTTTTAGCTCCTCAGGTATATTGATCCCATGCGGACATTTAGGAACGCAGACTCCACATTCTACACAGTTCGAAGCTTTTCCTCTGTCTCCGATGAAACTCTTATAAGATTTATAGTATTTGTCATCATCGTATAAAAATTTACTGTTGAAATGCTCAAAACATCCCGGAATGCTTACATCATAAGGACAAGGTAAGCAATACATACAACCCGTACATCCTACTTGCAACAAATCTTTGTATGTGTCAGCTACTTTTTTAACAGTGTTTAATTGTTCTTCCGAGAAAACATCAATTTCTGCAGACGAAGCAATTCTAAGATTTTCTTCAATATGTTCATCCTCAGTCATTCCAGACAGTAAAGTAACGATACCCGGAAAATTCCAAACCCATCTTAAAGCCCATTCTACTGATGTCCACTCTGAACCTGTATTCTTATATAGTTCTTTCACTTTCTTAGGTGGTTCAACCGCTAATTTTCCGCCTCGTAACGGCTCCATAGCAATAACTGAGATATCTCTTTCGATCGCGTAATGGTATCCCTCCAGCCCTGCCTGATATTTTTCGTCAAGGAAATTGAACTGTATTTGACAGAATGTCCAATCATAAGAATCTATTATCTCTTTAAATACTTCAATATTACCGTGAAAAGAAAATCCTGCATATTTTATCTTACCTTCAGTTAAAAGTTTATCTAGAAATTCAAGAATATCAAAACTTTTCATCTTATCCCAGCTACTTCTATTCAGAGCATGAACGAGATAATAATCAACATAGTCTGTCTGAAGGTCTTTCAGTTGTTCATCAAAATGTTTTTGCATTCCTTCTTTTTCTTTGACCAGCCAGGGCGAGATCTTTGTAGCAAGTTTAATTTTTTCTCTGTAACCATCTTTTAAAGCCCTACCTAAAAAAGGTTCGCTTTTACCGCCATGATAGATCTTTGCAGTATCAACATAGTTAAGCCCGTTATCTATTGCATACCTAAGCTGCTTAGTCGATTTCACTTCATCTATTTGACCATCTTTCTGTGGAAATCTCATGCAGCCGAAGCCAAGGATAGAAACTTCTTCTCCGGTCTTTTTTATTTTTCGAAATTTCATAGAATTTTTCCATTTTTTATTACTTTTGATACAAGGTTCATTCCCATACTATAAGGAATTTCACTGATGTTTTCTATGTCCATTATCAGTAGATCGGCTTTTTTCCCAACTTCAATAGAACCGATAGAATTTTCTTTTTTCAGAGCTTTTGCACCACCGATCGTTGCTGCCCAGACTAATTCTTCAGCAGTCATTTTAAGATAAACAGCAGAAATCGTCATTATTAATGGAAGTGACATACAATAGCAAGTTCCGGGATTAAAGTCAGTTGATAGTGCTATAATTCCACCCTTATCAATTATCTTTCTTGCAGGAGGATAATCTGTCATACCAATAAAAAATGAAGCTCCCGGCATTAGGTTAAAAACAACATCATTTTTTATCATATCATCAATAGCTTTATCAGAGATATATTCCAGATGATCCGAACTCAGTGCACCCAATTCCGCCGCAAGTTCACTGCCACCGTTACAAGTTAGTTGATCAGCATGGATCTTGACTTCAAGACCGTTTATCTTTGCAGCTGTAAGTATTCTTCTGCCTTCTTCCACAGTGTAATAATTTTTCTCAATAAAAATATCACAAGCTTCTGCAAGTCCTTCTTTTGCAACTTCAGGGATAGTCTTATTTATTAATGTATTAATATACTCTTCTCTGTTATCTTTAAATTCTTCGGGGATATCGTGAGCTCCAAGGAAAGTAGGAATAAGATCAATATCATTTTCTTCATTTATTCTACGGATGACTTTAAGCATCTTGATCTCATCATTGTGTGTCAGTCCGTAACCTGATTTAGCTTCAAGTGTCGTAGTGCCGTATTTGATGAATTCATTTACTCTTTCCTTAGATATAACGTACAGTTGCTCTTCACTTAGTTTTCTAAGCTTCCTGACACTATTCTTTATGCCACCACCTGCTTGAGCAATTTCAAGGTATGATCTCCCTGCATTTCTCATTTCAAATTCATTATCTCTGAGTTCTGCAAATATAGGATGAGCATGAGAATCTATAAATCCAGGCAATACAACTTTGCCTTCTGCGTCCAGAATTTTATACTTTTCAAGTCTAATAGCATTTATCTCAATATCCCCGGCACAAATTTCCTGGATCTTACCGCCAGTAATTATTATAGAGCAATTTTCCAGTATGTTAATATTTCCTACCTTATCAGGCAAAGGATTATATATTTTTCCGATATTCTTTATAATTAGATTGTTCATCTAAACTCCGTGGTTATTCTTTTAAAAAGATAGTAGTAAATTTATCGAAAGACAAGGTGTTACTTATTAATCTTACCATCAAACTATCAAGAATTTGTAAAATTAAGTTATTAAACAAGATATATATCATAAATAATATGTTTTTTTATGCGTAAAATACAGATAGGATAAAAAAACACTTGACAACGAAAAACAAATTATGTAGATTTGTATATAGTGGCAATACTAACTAAAGATAAATCTACAATGGAGAGAAAAATGGCAGCACTACAAGTAACAGACGCAACATTCGAAGAAGAAGTAATTAAATCGGATATTCCGGTATTAATAGATTGCTGGGCAGAATGGTGTGCACCATGTAGAATGGTAGGACCAATAGTTGATAAATTGGCAGAAGAATATGCAGGTAAATTTAAAATTGCGAAGTTGGATGTTGATAACAATAGAGAATCTTCAGCAAAGTATAGTATAACTTCAATACCAACAATGTTAATATTTGTAAACGGTGAAGTTGTTGATGGTTTGGTCGGAGCTCACCCGGAAGCTAATATAAAAGCTAAATTAGATCAACATTTAGCAAAATAAATTTATTTTCTTAGAGTATGGTCAGAATTCTTTATTGAGTTCTGACTGTATTTGATTACAATAACTTAACTATGAGTGTAAAGCATGTATAAATTTCTAATGATATTGTTAGTAGTTGTGGTTATGCAACCATTAACTGCAGAAGGTAAAAATTTGACAAAACTTACAGATGATAACTTTAAAAAGGAAGTTCTTGAATCAGATCAGATAGTACTGGTGGATTTTTGGGCTCCATGGTGTGGACCTTGCAAGAAATTAGGACCGATCATTGAAGAGTTAGCTAATGAACAGCATGAAAATTTTAAATTTACTAAGCTTAATGTTGATAATAGCAAGAAGATCGCTAGTACATATGGAATCAGATCAATTCCTACAGTGGGCATATTCAAAGATGGAAAGCCTATTGATGGGTTTGTGGGCCTTAGATCAAAATCTGAGATCGAGACTTTATTGAAGAAGCATCTTAAAGAAAACAGATAAGAAAGCAGAAGTTAAAAGTACAAAAAAATCTATACCGGCAAAAAAATAATTAGTATGAAGCTTGTTTTATTAAAAATTGTTGTTATATTACTATCGGGGGGGATAGGATATACATATTACTACTTCATCGGTTGTAATAGTGGTGGTTGATCGATAACGGGTAGCCCGTGGTGCTCGACGTTTTATGGATTTCTGTTTGGTTATATAATTTCTTCATATATTGTAACAAATAAAAATAGAGATCAAAAATGAAAGTTTCCGGAACGCAAAATGGATACCTTTCTTTTGATATTCAGCAAGACGGACATCACATAATTGTGGATGCTGATAAAAAAGTTGGCGGAGAAGCTAAAGGTCCTTCACCCAAAGGACTTTTGATCAGTGGACTGATTGGATGTACCGGCATGGATGTTGCGTCCATCTTAAGGAAAATGAAAATAGAGTATGATAAATTCGAATTATCTGCAGAAACGGAATATACTGAAGATCACCCAAAAGTATTCAAAACGATCTTACTAAAATATTTTATTGAAGGTGATCCGAAATTAGATACCGCGAAAATAAAGAGAGCTGTTGAGCTTTCAATGACTAAATACTGCGGTGTAACTGAAATGCTAAAAAAGAATAGCGATATACAATACATAATTTACCTAAACGAGGAGGAAATCCATGGCAAAGAAAATTTACCAAAATGATCATCTGGATGTTGCAAAAGCTTTTAAAGTTTTAGCTAATCCAAAAAGAATCAATCTATTGTTGGCTCTTAGAACTGAATCTTGCAGAGTCGGAAATCTACAGGAATGCATCAATGAACCATTTCCTATCATTTCTCAACAGTTAGCAATTCTAAGAAAGAAGGGTATTGTTTCAAAGACAAAGAATAAGAAAAATGAAGCTTACTACACAATTGATTGTGATTTGACGAACAAGCTTTTAGATTTGATCTTGAAACATGACAAAGAAGCAGGTAAGAAGAAAAAGAAGTAATCTTTTTTTTGTTTGCGATGTTTGAGACTTGCTATTAGTATTAAAAGCTAATAGCAGGTTTTTAGTTTGTCAAATTTTTCATGATTGAAGTTATCTCTTCAATTGTATCTAAAATGTTAATATTATCTATTTCGGCAATAATATTTTTATATTTACCGGCATATCTATGGTCATAGTATTCGGTCAGTATCCATTCAATAAATTCATCATCTCTATTAGATCTCAACAATTCTAACAATTCGGAAACTTTTTTACTTCCCAGTAATTTTTTAAAAAATGCTGAATTTTCCACTGTATTATAAACAGCCTCAGAACCACCTTTTGAAAAATATTCAATCTTTATTCTTTCAACTCTTTTATCAATTGGTGAATTTATCTTAATTGTTGGAGATAATATCATTTTATCATAAAAAATTCCGGGAATATTGAATTTGCTGATCCTTTTACTTTCTCCTTCTGATAGAAATGGATAATTTTGAGAGTTTGGTTTAGAAATTATTTCAGTAAATAAATTATTCTCAAAATTAGCCTGAGATTTTGGTATGATAGCATTTTTAATATCATATCTAATATGCCCAAATAAGCTAGAGGCATGACCTGCAGCTTTTTCAATATCTAAAACAGGAAGATCATTACTCATCTTTTCGATGATCTCAGTTTTGCCACAACCGGTAAGTCCGGTTAGGATCAATAGTCCGTTCTTTAATCTAGTATTGTCATCAGTGTAGAGTTGATTATGAACTTTATTTCGATAAGCTTTATACCCACCTTCGATCTTTATTACTTTAGCACCAAATCTTTCCAAGTATAGATACCCGGCAGAGCTTCTTCCACCGCCTCGCCAGCAGTAGAGATAAATAATTTTATCTCTGTAAAAATCAACAAAACTCTTTATTTGTTCTTCTTTTCGATCAGCGTATCTAACAGCTAAAAATAATGCTGCTTTTGCCGAAAATTGTTTATATAAAAATCCTACTTCATCTCTTTCGATATCATCCAAGATCGGAAAGTTAGCAGAGCTTGGTAATTTATCTTCTGCATATTCACTTTCTGACCTAAGATCAATTGTAATAATGTTGTTATTGTTTTGATAAAGATCTATCCATTTATCAATTGAAATAGTCTCAATGTTATTTTCATTGAAGTATTCGTTAAAAGAATCGGGAAATTTATTAATTTCCTTTTCTTTACTCTGAATGAATTTTACTAATTCGGATCTATCTTTTCTTTTAATATACATATTTACGTGAGTTTAATACTCTCCATTTTTCTGTAACTTATTTAACTTTAATGTAGCGATCAGAGATAGTATTGTCATCGGTATTAGGAAAATTGAGCTTGTAGATACTATTTGGATCGCAGTTATTGAATTTTCGGTATTATTAGGGATGATAGTTGAAGAATAAATATAGAATACTATCAATTTTGCCAGAGGATAGGTAATTCCAAATACAGTCAAAAAACAATTCCAACTCTTATCTCGAAACCATCTCTTATTTCTTATTAATGATCCACCTTTAGCAATAAACAGAAAGGTAATGATCACGTCTAAGACAATATTTACTCTTGCGATCACATTTAGCAGACCGATAAAGACAAGAAGTTGACCAAAAGTGGTATATGAATGTTTTTTATCCAGCATTATTTTTTACTATTTGGATCATTCATTCTACCCGTAAATAAGATCGTTCCTGTAGAGTTTTCTCTGATAAAATAAAAGAATGGATGATCGGCAATAAATTCAGGACATTCTGTCGGCATTGCAGATTTCATTCTCATTACAACTGCTGTAGCAGCAGCTGCCTCAGTTCCTTTTTCATCCACTTCAATAAAAGTTTTATGTATAATAGCTGAAATATATAGTTCTTTATTACCTGTCATTTTAGAAAAATCTGCTTTTTTGCTAAAGGCATCATTCATTCCTAAATTTTTCATCAATTTACTGAGTTCATAGGATAGTCCTAGCTTGAATTTTGGAAAATAAACCTTTACATCTTTTTTTACGATTTCTTTAATAGATGTATTAATTAATTCCATATCCATTATTTTTTCAATATCAGGCAACCCTTTTTTATCCTTCGGTAAAAAAACGAACATCGAAACGTCATCACCTTTGTAAGGCATTTCTAAAAATTGAAATTTGTCATTCTCGTAATATCCGTAACGAGCTTTGTTGTACATCATTTTAGCAGGAACATCTTTGCCCTTAAAAGTATGAAATGTTTTTTCTTGAGTACGAGTCTTCTTAAATTGCTCTTTCCACTCACCTTTAAAATACACTGCATTTGTTAAAACTAATCTTGTAAGAGCATCCAAAATTCCTTTTGGAATAAGGTCTTTGATCTTATTGTTGGTCTTATCTTCAACCCATTGATTTATGATCTTTCTTGATTTGTCAGACTCAGCAAAATTTAAGTTCTCAATTTCAGCATTATAGTATTCTTTCCCGATCTTAGTAAACTCATCTAGAAAAGTGTATCCCTTCTGCATCCATAAGCTATTCGCTATACTAAGTTGAACTTTACCCTTTTTACCGATCTCATTAATTCTATTTGTTACGGTTGAAAAATCTTTATGAAAAATATCTGTGTTAGAAGAAAATTCAAGAGCATTAGCCATTTGAACTTCTGTATTACCATCAGATCCTGCAAAGGTCATAGCAAGTGCGGATGAGATACTGAACGGAGAAAAGAAAATATTATCATTTTTCTTATCAAGAATAAGTTTATTGTACATCTTCATCATAAATTCATTATTAGAGTCGGATGCTTTATAGTTGATGTTAGCTATAACGGGATCTTCATTAAACAAAGACATTGCATTAAGAATCAGGTGTAAAGAGATGACCAGTACTAATAATTTCTTCATGATTTACTCCTTTGACATTACGTAATAATACAATTTATTTCTGATAGAGTTCGTTTTCTCTCAGATAAATTCTCTCTATATGAGTGCTTTTTCCAGTTTCACTATCAGCAGTTATAAGTACACCATTCAATCTCAGGTCATCAGAGGCTGTCTCATACCTGAAAGGTGTCTGATATTTAAATCTACTTAATGCAACTTCAGTTTTCATTCCTAGAACAGAGTCGAAAGGACCTGTCATTCCAACATCTGAAATAAATGCAGTTCCTTTAGGAAATATTTCTTCATCAGCAGTCTGAACATGAGTATGAGTACCAACTACTGCACTGACTTGACCATCTAAGAATCGTCCCATAGCAATTTTTTCCGCAGTTGCTTCTGCATGAAAATCAACGAAAATTATATCTGCCTGTGACTTTAATTTGCCGACAAGGTCCTTCATTTTCATAAAAGGGCAGTCAATAGCTTGCATAAATGTTCTTCCCTGAATATTTACAACAGCTATTTTCTTTCCAAGGCTGCTATCTTTTATACAGTATCCTCTACCCGGAACTCCCTCAGGATAATTCAAAGGTCTAAGAATATTTGAGTATCTTGGATTTGTCAAGGTTTTATGAAAATTTTGATAATCCCAAATATGAATTCCTGAAGTAATTACATCTACACCTAAGCTGAAATATTTATTTGCCAAACCTTCAGAGAGGCCTTTTCCGTTACGAGTATTCTCACCGTTAACAATGATAAACTCAGGTGAATACTTAAGCTTAAGATAAGGCATAGCCTTCTCAAATATTCTCATTCCTGGTTCGCCGATCACATCCGCTATAAATAATATTTTAACTTCCATTATTTTGCAACCCCACTTGCACGATATTCTCTGATTACAGTAACTTTAATGTGTCCAGGATATTTCATTTCATCTTGTATCTTCTGAGCAATATCTGTTGCCAACATATCCGCTCTTGCATCATCAACATCCTCATTCTCGACTAATACCCTTATCTCTCTACCTGCTTGAATAGCGTAGGATTTTGTAACACCATCATACTCCATGGCTACAGCTTCAAGTTTTTCAAGTCTTTGCAGGTAATTACCAAGAGTTTCTCTTCTCGCACCAGGTCGTGAAGAAGAAATTGCATCCGCTGCTGCTACCAGTGTACTTATTGGGTGCATTGCAGGTGCATCTTCATGATGTGATGCAATTGCATTTATTACAATTTTTGCTTCTTTATATTTTTTCGCAATTTCAATACCTAATTCAACATGTGTTCCTTCTTGATATTGATCAACCGCTTTTCCAATATCATGTAAAAGTCCTGCTCTTACAGCTAATTTTGTATCATATCCCATTTCTGTAGCCATTAGTCCACAAAGTTTTGCACATTCAACTGAGTGCAACAGTACATTCTGTCCATAGCTTGTACGATACTCTAATCTTCCCAGTAATTTAATGATCTCAGGATGAAGATTATGGACACCAAGTTCGATAACAGTATCATTACCGATCTCTTTGATCAAAGCTTCCATCTCTTTCTTAGATTTTTCGACAACTTCTTCGATCTTACCAGGATGAACTCTACCATCTTGAATAAGCTTTTCCAGTGCATTCTTTGCAATAGCTCTTCTGTAAGGATCAAATCCTGAAAGTACAACTGCTCCAGGTGTATCATCTACGATGACCTCAATTCCAGTAGCCTGCTCAAAAGATCTAATATTTCTTCCCTCTCTACCAATAATTCTTCCTTTGATCTCATCATTTGGAAGATTTACAACCGATAAAGTAGTATCCGCACTATGATCAGCTGCAGTTCTTTGAATTGCAGAAACAACAATTTCTTTTGCTTCTCTATCCGCAGTTTCTTTTGCTTCATCTTTTACTTCTTTAATAAGTTTTGCAACACTGTTCTTAGCATCAGTGATCAAATGTTCTTTTAACTCTTCAAGTACTTCCTCTTTAGAAAGTCCTGAGATTGTTTCTAATTTATCAATTGCTTCTTGATATTTTACATCAACCAATTCTTGTTTTTCAACTAAATGACGTTTTCTGTCTTCAATTGACTGTTCTTTACTTTTTAGCTCTTTTTCTTTCTTGGACATTTCATCGCTTTTAACTTTAATATCGTTTTGAACATCCTTAAGTTTTAATTCTTCTTTGTGGATCTCATTTTCTTTTTTTCTAACTAAATCTTCATGCTTTTGTTTTTCCTTAGCAATTTCATCTCTGATTTTTATTTCTTCTTTTAAAATACTTGCTTGAGATTCTTTAAGCTGTAATTCTGATTCTTTTTCTGCTTGCGCTATTATTTTTTCTGCTTGCGCTTTAGAGCTACCGATCTTACTTTCGATTAACCATTTAGCTACAATATAACCAACTAAAAATGCTATCGGTATTGATATCAATAAATATAATTCTTGTGACATAATATCTCCATGTTATTTTAAAACTGTTAATTCCATTATAATATTAAAAGCGTTAGATAGATAAAAAATTTACAACCCCTTACGTAGTAAGTCGATTATTCGGTACGTTGGGTGTCGTCCTTGCGGATCCATAGTCCACTACCCTAAAAAGAGCCACATTTTTTCATGTGGATGAGGCTTTATGTCACTGCAAGTTAACAAACTCCCTATTTGTAGTTTTGAAACTACTACATAAAGGGGTCGTAATTTATTTAAAGAGAGAGGTGTCTAAGATATCATCAATGCTTTTCATATTCTCTCTATAAGTTTTATCGTTTTTTAAGAATTCCGCTGTAATATTCAAAATTGCGAGTACTGCAATTCTCTTTGTTGAATGTTCATTTGAAGACTTACGAATTTCTTCAATTTTATTTACAACATATTCAACAACTTCTTTGACATATTCTTCCTGACCTGCATTTACTTTGACAGGGAATTCTTCTCCGAGGATATTTACTTTTATAGATTCCATCCTACGCTCGGGTTTTTACAATAATGTATCTAATTGTTCAAGTTCAGATTCAACTTCTTTTTCATCGGTATCATCTTTTTTATCTTCAGGTTCTTCTTTTACCGATTTTTTCTCTTCTTTTTCTTCTACTTTAACTTCTTTTTCGTCAGTATCATCGAAAAGAGATTCCAATTCAGATAATTTTTCTTCAATTTCCTTTACTGCTTCTTCATTTTCGCTGGAAATCTTATCTTTTTCACCGGAAATCTTATCTAATTCTGATTGTATATTCTTATTTACTTTTTTTAATTCTTCAATTTCAGAATTGATCTTTTCTATTTCTTTATTCTTTTCTTCAAGTTCACTCTGCTGTGCTTTTATTTTATCTGCGGCTTGAACTATTTTTTCTTTAATCTTGTTAAAATCCATATTTAGTCCTTTTATCTAATTTCAACGTTCAGGTCTTTTTTTAGCCCATTTATTATTTTATTAAATAGTTTGTCAATTTCTTTATCTGCCAGGGTTTTATCATTAGATTGGAATTCCATTCTAAATGTATATGATTTTTTATTAGAATCGATCTGTTTTCCCTGATAGTGATCAACTGTTTTAACATTTTGTAAGTATTTACCTCCATATTTTTGAATAACATTATTTATTGTCAAAGATTCTTCATTTACATCCATTAAAACTGAAATGTCTTTTATTACTTTCGGGTATTTTGATAAATCACTTAGTATAACAGTATCATCAATACTCATACTATCTTCAACCAGCATTTCGAAACAGAAGATACTATTCTTAATTTCAAATACCTTTGTTGTTTCATCTGACAACTTTCCAAAGGTTGCTATCTTCTTTCCATTTGAGAAGACAGATAAAGATTGTGATTTATTGTAATAGCTTGGAATATCTTTATTCTCAAATTTAATATCTTTTATTTTTTTTGCTGCTAAAAATTGTTCTGCAATTCCTTTAATATCATAAAAATCATACTCAAGTTCTGCTTCATTCCATTGTTGTTTTCTGTTGATGCCGGAAAGCAAAACAGCAAAAGAGTTTTTTTCTTCCAACTCTTTATCTTTGTGATAGAATATCTTTCCAACTTCGAAAATATTTATATTTTCATATTTTCTTCGGATATTCTTTCCTGCAATGTTCAATAGAGAGATCAGGATAGAGTTTCTTAAATGATTCATTTCCTCATTGAGTGGATGCTGGATCTTCACGGGCTTTTTTTCAAATGGAACACAGAACTTATGATCTACCATACTTTTTGCGGATATTTCATATAATCCCATTCCAACCAATTTTTCTCTAATAAGATCAATTTCAAGTTCTTCTTCATCTTCGTTAATATTTAGATCGATATTTGATTTTATTTTTTCCGGTATTTTATCATAGCCATACAACCTGACCACTTCTTCAATAATGTCAATTTCTCTAGTGATATCCGGTCTAAATGTAGGTACAGTTACCGTAAGAATATCTTCTGTTTTTTCTACAGTTTTTAGATCAATTGAATTTAATGAAGATATTATATCTTTTTTATCAATTTTAAATCCTAATAATTTTTCAGTTCTGCTCAAACGTAACTCTATCGAGATTTCGTTAATTTTATTAGGGTAAACATCATAGATACCTTTAGCAGTTTTACCACCTGCAAGTTCATTGATCAAAGCTGCTGCTCGGTTTATAACAAACTCTGCATTGTTTGGGTCCACACCTCTTTCAAATCTTTTTGAAGAATCAGAAAAAATATTAGTATGTTTAACAGTGTGTCTTATATCTGCCAAATTGAAATAAGCAACCTCCAGTAGCACATCTGTAGTTTTTTCAGTTACGCCACTATTTAATCCACCCATAACACCTGCTAAAGCGACAGGTCTTTTATCATCACAGATAAGAAGGATGTCATCGTTTAATTTATATTTATTTTCATCCAAAGTGGTAAATTCTTCACCATTTTTAGCTTTTCGTACAATAATTTTTTTACCGGCAATATCATTGTAATCAAATGCGTGCAGCGGATGCCCCGTTTCCATTAGAACAAAATTTGTAATATCTACAACATTGTTTATCGGTCTTAATCCAACTGCGATCAATTTTTCTTTTAGCCATTTTGGCGATTCTTTTACAGTAATGTCCTTGATAAGTCTTGCAGAGTACCTAGGGCATGCGTCAGTATCTTTAATCTCTATATTTATGTAATCTTCGATCCTTTCATTGCTTTCTTCCAGCTTAAACTCAGGAACCTTCAACTTTTCCCCAGTTAGATATGCAAATTCACGTCCAAATCCTAAATACCCTAAAGCATCAGCACGATTAGCAGTAACTTCAAGATCAAAAACATGATCCTCATATCCATAAAGTTCCTTGAAAGATGTTCCTGCTGAATACTTATCATCAAGAACCATTATTCCGTCATGATTATCAGATAGCCCAAGTTCATCCTCGGCACAGATCATTCCATTAGATTCAATACCACGCATTTTAGCCTTTTTTATCTTAAAATCAGGGAATTTAGCTCCCACAAGTGCAACTGGAACTGTTTGACCAGTGGCAACATTCGGTGCTCCACATACGATCTGTAGTTCTTCACTGCCGACATCAACTTTACAAACAGTTAACCGGTCTGCATCAGGGTGCTTTACACATTCAGTAACTTTCCCAACAACGAAATTTTCAAAATTATTGCTTATATGTTCTACTGATTCAGATTCAAATCCAAGTATTGCTAATTTATGAGCAATTTCATTTATATTTGAAGTATCTATGTTATGTTCAACGTAATCTTTTAACCAATTTGCGGATATTTTCATTATCTATTCCAAAATTTATATTTAAAATTGTTCAAGGAATCTCAGATCGTTTTCATAAAGATCTCTTATATCGTTGATTCCATATTTTAGCATTGTTAATCTTTCTATTCCTAGTCCAAAAGCAAAACCAGTATATTTTTCACTGTCAACACCAACATTTTCAAGTAGCTTAGGATGAACCATTCCACACCCACCAAGTTCTATCCAACCGCTATTTTTACAAAGAGAACATCCTTTACCACCACACTTAAAACAAGTAACATCAACTTCAGCTGAAGGTTCGGTAAAAGGAAAATAGTGAGGTCTGAATCTTACTTTTGTTTCATTTCCGTAAAGATGTTTGAAAAACGCAAGTAGGGTTCCTTTTAATTCAGCAAAAGAAACATTTTCATCGACGTATAATCCTTCTAATTGCATGAACATTGCAGTATGTGTTGCATTTTCTTTCTCGTTTCGATAAACTCTACCCGGACATATGATCCTATACGGCGGATCTGTTTTTTCCATTGTTCTTATTTGAACAGAGGATGTCTCAGTTCTTAACAATAACTGTGCATCTTTATCGACATAAAGCGAATCTGTTATTTTTCTGGCAGGATGCCATTCAGGCATATTTAATGCATCAAATATGTAGTGT
>WTAK01000034.1 GCA_013139625.1 Candidatus Delongbacteria bacterium
CATTCTTTCCTTCTCTAATTTGTTTAACAATTATAGGACCCGGTGATTCTATCTATATCATTATTGAAACTATAACTAAGAATGGGAAGAATAGGATTATCACAATTGTGGATGCAACAATATCAAATAATCTTTTTAAATAGTATGATAATGTAATCGTGAATTCCCAAAGTACGATCTTTAACCTTAATAATAAAGATATATGTCTTTTTTTCTTCCTATTAATTAACTTATTCATAAGTTCTTCTCTTACATTCTTTTCCATTATTTCACCCTATTTCTAAATTTAAATTTCAGTATTCTATATATAAAAACCGGATTCCCAACGAAATATCTTTTCCACATTCTTTTTGGTTCTCTTGTGAATCGATAAAACCACTCAAGTCCAACTTCCCTCATCCATCTTGGTGCTCTTTGTGTATTCCCTGAATAGAAATCAAAAAGTCCTCCTACACCCATTTGAACAATCGGATCTAGTTTGTCAAAATTTTCATCAATCCATTTTTCCTGAAAAGGTGCTCCGAAAGCTATAAGTAAGATCGTTGCTTTACTTTTATTTATCATTTCTATAATTGAATCATTTTCTTTAACTTTATCAAAAAATCCGTGATAAGTCCCAGCAATACTGATACCTTTATATTTTTGCATTAATTCTTTTTTCATTTTATCTGCTACACCTGATTTTCCTCCCAATAAAAATATGGACTGATTATTTTTTACTGCGGATTCGCATAAAAAGGGTAATAAATCAGTACCATTTACATTTTCTTTGAGTGGATTCTTAAGGATTTTTCCGGCAATTTTTATTCCAATACCATCAGGGAAAATATGATCTCCATTATCAAGTACTTTATAGTATGCTCTGTCATTAAATATCTTATTTAGGCAGTCGGGATTAACAAAATATATTTTTCTCTTTGTGTTTGTTATAATTTTTGAATGAATCAGTTCTATAGCTTGATTCATTGTTAAATTATCAATATTCAGTCCAAATAATGAAAGGGTATCTTTATATTCTTGAATTTCTTCATGATAAAGAAAAGCCGGAATACTTTTTAAGATCAGCATCATATCGCTAAAAAACCTTCTTTTAAAAACATATTCCCACTCAATTTTGTATTTACCTTCATGTGCTGTTTTACTGCTATTTCTTACATACCAAAGATTGAAAATCCCAGGATTGTCTTCGTATAGCATTGAGTCTCCAAGTGTCCTCTCTAAACCATCCTTGATCGTAACTCCTGCAATATTGATCTCACGTGTAATAACATAAAAGAAAAGAGATATATTTCTTAGCATATATGATCTGAAGTTAAAATATCTTAGTTTAATTCTACTTCCGTTTTTCCCTATAATATCTCTTTGAATAAAAATACGTTTTCGGGCAAATGTTTTTCTTATTACCAGTATAAAAAATAACGGTATTCCTAGAATAACTAGAATTAAAATGGAGATAATGGATCTAACTATGTAAGAAATCATACTAAAGATCATTCCTGAAAAACAAGAAATGACTTTGAGAACAAGTTTTCTTATTTTAAAAAACCTTTTTGGTTTTATTCTTTTTTCGAGTTTGAATATTTCATCTTTTCTTAAATGCATTTATTTGCCTTTTTTTATATTTTTTTCAAAATAATTTATTATTGTATCAGTATGTTTTTTCCAACTGAAATCATCCACTCTTTCCAGACCTTTTCTTACAAGTGAGGAATAAATTAAAGAATCATTTAACAATAATAATATTTTATCGGCAATATTTTGAGGATCATCAGGGTCAAATGTTATTACAGCATTCCCCCCTATTTCAGGTAAAGCCGGTCTCTCGGAGCATAATACCGGTGTTCCCGAACTCATAGATTCAAGCAATGGAATTCCAAAACCTTCATAGTATGATGGAAAAATAAAAAGTGATGCATTTTTATAGAGTGAAGGAAGATGTTCGAATGGAACAAATCCACCAAATATGATTTTATCACTATCAACAGAATTCTTTGCATAATTAACAACTTCTTCACTTCGTTCCTTTAACCCACCTGCCATGTATAGTAAATATTCATCCTTAATTTCTTTTGATAAATTCTCATAAGCTTTTATTAAATTCATGTGATTTTTACCGGGGTGCTCAACTCTGGCAACATAGAGAAAATATTTTTTATCATGCCCAATTAGTTCATTATTAGTATATGCTGTTGGTTCATTGTTATATTTTTCTTTATCATATCCGTTATAATTAATAAAAATCTTATTTTCGTCTATACCATAGTGCTTCTTTAGATCCTTTCGAGTACTTTCACTTATAGATAAAATATGCTTATACTTTTTCAGTACAAATGGAACAAATTTCTTAATGTAGATCATTCTTAATTTGTCGTACTTTTGCTCAATATTGAATTGAGACAAATCATGGAATGTAACTATTGTTTTATTGAAATATCCCCATATTAACCTTCTATTACCTGCTGGAAGAAAAATTAGATCATATTTTTTTAGATTAATCTTAAAACGAAGTAATAATAAATGCCAAAGCATATTTACAATAGGTTTTCTCAATTTTTCTGATATAGTGATAAATTTGATATTATTGTTCTTTATTGGAAATAATTCAACATCTTTTTCAAGAATCATTATATCCAATTTGTGATCTAATGATAACATTTTAACTGTATTGATTATATAGTCAGAAATACCACTTTTACCATTATCAAACGCCATAGCACTTACAAAGATCTTATACATTTATCCCCCCTGTTGATGCTAAAAGAGCCTTATAACTTTCTATAAATTTCGACCTAGAGTATTCCTTTGCTGTCAAATATGCATTTTTACTTCTTAATTTCAATTCTTCTTTATTATTTAGAATATGATCAATTATTTCAGCCATCCGAACAATATTTCCTTCAGGAATCAACCAACCGTTGTAACCATCTTTTAGCCATTCAGATATTCCCCCAACGTCAAATCCTACTACCGGTTTACTTTTGGAAAAGGCTTCAATGCCAATAAGTCCAAATGGCTCTTGCCATCTTGATGGAACTATTACAAATGAACATTCTGAATAATACTTTTCAACTTCAAGAGTAAAACCAACAAACTCAACTTTATCTTCTAAGTTATTTTCTTTAATGAAGTTTTTCACAAATTCTTCATCGTTGCCCTTGCCTACTAATTTTAGTTGATAGTCACTCTTTACCAGCAACAATGAGTTTAATAATAGGTCAATTCCTTTACCTCGCGTAATTTGTCCTACGTATAGAATCGAATTGTTATCATGATCATTTTCAGATAAGACTTTATCAACATCAATAAATGGGTGGATCTTTATTATTTTATTACTGTCAATTTTATTATTAACAAGTTGATCTTTCATAAAATCTGACAATACTATGATTTTATCAGACTCTTTAATGATCTTTAGAGCATTGCTTGTTTTTGATGTATTCACAGGTTTAAAATAAAGTTTTCCAACACTATCTTTTGCTAGCATTCCACCAGCACTTGCACATAAAGTACATATTATTGGATT
>WTAK01000305.1 GCA_013139625.1 Candidatus Delongbacteria bacterium
AATTTTTAGCTGTTGGTACAGGTGTTCATATGTCTGTTGATTCAGGCAGAACATGGGGTCATTTTACACAGCCCGGCGTAACAGCGGTACAGGGTTTAACTTATGATATAGCCTGTGACACTCTTGGAGGTGTATGGTTGGCATCATTTGGTCAATCATTACAAAAAACAGATGATCTTGGAGAGAATTGGAGAACTATTGTCTGCGGAGAACCGGAATGGAATCCATTAGCTTATATGAATCAGAGAATGTTCTCAGTTCATCATACAGATCGTGGAAAATTATGGGTTGGAACAGCTGAAGGTATAAATCTATGCGTAGATTACTCTCAACCGGATTCACTTTTACAATGGAAACATTATACATACCGTAGTGGTTTATCTGGTGACTTTGTAACTTCAATAAATTCAAACGAATTTAGTGATGGGAAAGAATATATCTGGGTAACATCCTGGTTGGCAGAGGATAATAATGAGATCAACGGAGTTTCTTTTACCAGCAATGATGGACTGAGCTGGGATACTTGTCTGCTAGGTGAAAAAGTCTATAATATAGGCTTTAACGGAGAGGATGTTTATGCCTGTGGAGAATCAGGGCTATGGAAATCATCTGATATTGGAAATTACTGGGAAAAATATAATATCTCAGTTTACTCAGAGATGAAAAATGCTTATATAAATATTACTAAAGTCTATTCATTTGAATACCAAAACGGAAAGATGTTCATTGGTACGGGTTCAGGTTTAGTTGTCAGCGATGATGAAGGTATTACCTGGAATATAATTGAAGCTTATGAAGATTCAGGTGATTCCCCGGAGAAAACTTACGCATATCCAAATCCATTCTCACCTGAAAGATTCATTGAGCAAAAATTTCAATTTAATTTAACGACAGCTCAAACAATTAGTTGTAAGATCTATAATTTTGCAATGGAGAAGGTAAGAGATGTTGTTCTTTCAAAGAGTTTCGATGCAGGAGAGCATTATTTAACCTGGGATGGAAAAGATAATAGTGGAAATGAAATAGCCAATGGAGTCTATTTCTATATAATTACTTACGGTGATAAAAAATTGTGGAATAAAATAATTATATTTGATTAATAATTAACGGATAATTTACAATGAAAACAACCTTTATAATATTGATAACTCTTGTCGCTAACATTTTCGCGGATGATATAGCCGGTAGTGCAGGTGCTTTCTTACGATATGGTTTAGATGCTAGATCTGAAGCACTGGGTCGATCCGTAGTTGCAGATACAAGATCAACATTCAGTACATATTTCAATCCTGCGACAGCAGCTTATGCAACAGAGCAAAGTATTATGACAGGAATGAAAATTCTAGCATTTGACAGAAAATTTGCATATTTATCTTACCTTATGCCTGTAAACAATAATGCAGGTATCGGATTAGGGATTTTATATTCAGGTACTGATGAAATTGAAGGAAGAGACAAAGATGGAAATTTTTTCAAGGAATATTCATATAATGAAAACTTATTCTATGTTTCTTTCGGTCTTAAACCAAAGGATTTCTTAACATTCGGTGTGAACGTTAAATTATTATATGCCAGATTCCCCGAACTTAGTGCTATGGAAGAAACCGTTTCATCATTAACATTTGCATTTGATGCGGGAGTAACTGTTATAATTCCTAAGACGGAAAATCTAATAATAGGATTATCAGCTAGAAATTTTAAAGGTAAGAACGAATGGAATAGCAAAGATACTTGGAGTGATGGGCAAGCATCAAGTGACTATTATCCGGCAACTTATTCATTAGGAGTTTCATGGATACCACCATTCAATGAAGATCTTGGGTTCTACGGCAACTTATCATCAGAAGAATTTGAAAATATTCATTATGGCTTTGGAATTGAGCTGGATCAAAATTATAAAGAGAATATTTTCACCATCAGGGGAGGTACCAATTCAGGAGATCTTTCTTTTGGTCTAGGATATGAATTTTTCATTATGAATTATAAAGTAGTTTTGGATTACTCATATACAGCAGAAGGAATTGCAGAATTTAATCCCCATACGATTTCATGGAGATTCTTTTTGTGATTTAGAAGTGAAATTGTAGGGGACGCCTTCAAGTCGTCCCCAAAAACGATTTAAAAAAGGATATATAAAATGAAGAGATTTACAATATTATTATTGATGACAACGATAGGTGCATTATTTGCTGAGAGCGGAGTGTTTTTTTTAAGGACTGAAGTCTCTCCATTGAATATTTCTACTGCTCAAACATATTACATGATGGGTAATGACATAGAAAATGCCAATTACAATCCAGCATCGATCTTTCACAGTGAAAATATTAAAACTCAGATTTCATATAGAAAATTTCAAGATGAAGGTCAAATGGGTAGCTTTGGGATTTCCAAGAAAATGGAAAAGCATATGATTGGATTTAAAGTTTCATATATGTATATGGATAATTTTGAAGGTAGGCTTGTTCCAAGTATTGATCCATTGTATGAGTTTGACTCAAGAAATTTTATTACTGATCTGATATATGGTTATAAATTCAATATGTTTAAATTTGGTTTTGCAGCAAAATATATATATGAAAAGATAGAATTTGAAGATGCCGGTGGTTTTGCTTTTTCAACAGGTATATATATGGATAATTTGTTGACAGATAACCTAGATTTTGCCTTTTCATTAAACAACTTAGGCGTAATGTCTAAGCTGAATAACGAAAGTTCAGATCTTCCTACTGATATTACTTTGGGACTAAGTTATAAATTTGAAACTGAAATGGGAATTTCTACTTCAGTTGCAATAAGTGAAAAATATTTATTGACTGATGAAGAGCTTGAGTCTTATTCGGGTCTTGAAGTTGGTTATCAAAATAAAATATTTGCACGATTTGGTTATCGTTTTAATAATGAAGGAATTCCATTTTCTGCAGGGCTGGGTTTTAATTTCAAAAATATGAGTTTAAATTATTCTTATTCTCCTTTCTCGGATGAAATTGGAGATAGTCATGGATTGGGATTTACGTATTCGTTTGAATAACGCCCCGAAAACAGAGACGTTCTGGTAGAACGTCTTTACGGAATTACCACTTTTTCTTTACATTACTTCTTTCTTTATTGATCAATGCTTTTTTTATATCTTTCTGAACATCTTTTTCATCATTTTTCATTGCTTCAAGGATCTTTTCAGCCTCTTCTTTAGACATTTTCTTTTTCTTTTCTTGAGGTTTTTTCTGCTGTTGCTCTTCTTTCTTATCTTGATTTTCTTTATTTTGTTGATCCTGTTGCTTCTGCTCTTGTTCCTTTTTCTCCTGATCCTTTTGGTCTTGTTTGTCTTCTTTTTTATCTTGGTCCTTCTTGTCTTGATCTTTGTTTTGTTGCTGCTGCTGCTGTTGTTCTTGTTGTTTCATCATTTTTTTTACGATCTCATAGTTCACAACAGCTTCTTTATTCTTATTATCAAGTTTGATAGCATCTTTGTAATAACCCAATGCTTCTTCAAGTTTTTGCATCATTACAAAAGTATTTGCAATGTTATATTTGACCTGAGAATTAAATTCCTTATTATTTCCGGATAAAGCTTTCTCATAGCTATTCAAAGCTTCCTCAAATTTCTTTTGTTGGAAATATGAATTACCCAAGTTATAGAAAAGAGTAGGATCTTTTTCAGAGGAAGATTCAGATGCAGTGTTGAATTTCTTCTCAGCAATAGAAAAATTTCGTTTTTTATACTCTTTCTCACCGGTCTTTGCATCAAAGTAAGTTATAGCACTTAAGCTAAAAGTAATAAAAAATATAGCGATAAGCATTAATTTCATTCTTTAACCTTCTTATTTTTTTTTCTCTCATTCATTGCTAAATCTATAAGTAAGAAAATAACTCCGATTAATAGTATTATTTGATATCTTTGTTCAAAGTCTTTGAAAACCTTTGTTCCAAACTCTTTCTTCTCTATTCTTGCGATATCATTAAAAATATCTGCTAATTCTCCTTCAGATGAAGTCGATAGATAATAATTTCCATTTCCTTCAGAAGCAATTCTTTTCAGATCAATTTCATTCAGTTTTGAAATAACAGTTTTACCGGCATCATCTTTTACAAAGCCTTTATCTGTTGGAATTGGAACACCTTCTAAAGACCCTATACCGATCGTATAGATAATTATTCCTTTCTCGGTGGCAGCTTTAACTGATTCTGTAAAACCTTCTTCATGATCTTCTCCATCACTTATGATAATCATAAGTTTATGTTTCTTATCCTCTGAGACAAAAGCAGAGGTAGATGAAATAATTGCTTCAGATAGTGAAGTGCCATTCTGAGGTAGCAAAGAAGTATCCATAATGTCGAGGAACATCAAAGCTGCATCGTAATCAGATGTAAGAGGACATTGCAAAAAAGCTCTACTTGTAAATCCTACAAGACCTACCCGATCACCTTCCAACTTATTGATAAAATTCTTTACTTCATGCTTGGTCTTTTTTATTCGGCTTGGAATAATATCCTGAGCCAACATAGATTTTGAAAGGTCTATTGCTATAATAATATCAATACCTTGACGTTTGACATTTACAAGTCTCATGCCAAGTTGAGGTCCTATTAGTGCAATAACAATTAGAGTAAATCCCAGTATTTGAAGTATTTTCTTGAAAATTATTTTTCTGCTGGAAACAGAATCAGCTAAGATTCTTTTCATTTTGATACTTAAGAAATTGTCCATTGCTCTGAATCTTGTCCGTACCATGAAATAAAAGAATATGATCAATAGGATACTTATCCATAGTAGATGAATATATTCTGGGTATGTAAATTTAAGTCTTTCCATTTTTCCTCAGATAAATTACTCAGTTTAACTGATTTTTTTTACATTCGTTCGTGACTGATCGATAATCGAACGAAAAATATGAAAAAATATGAATATTTTCAATAAAAAAGAGCAAAGGGTCACTATATGACACTTTGCTCGTGTTATATTGGATTGAAATTAAAAAAAAGGAGAAGATCATGGAAAGGCTGGAGAGAATATTTTTTATTAACAGGAATCTGAAAAAAAATGGAAAAGTAAGTGTAAGATCATTGGCAATATTGATGAATGTTGTAGAAGATATTGTAAGAGAGGATATTAGCTATATGAATGATAGGCTACAAGCAAATATTAAATTTAAAATATGGGATAGAGTTTGTTACTATCCAGAATTTTAATCTTGCAAAGTTTAGAAAGGTAATTAAACCCAAATTCCGTTGAGTGCAGGTAAGTAAAAAGAAGAAAATCACTAAATTCTCTGCAAAGTTTGAACATGAAATAGATATGGGTTACAACATAGAACACCAAAAAAAGTATAGTAAAAATGTTGAAAATAAGTATTAAAGTACCCATATGTGTATTTTTTCCAAATGACTTGTAGTAATTTACTTTTTATGTGAAAAACATGACTGGTCGCTTGATCTTGTAAAATAGGAAAAGTAAGTATAAAAGAGAATATTACGCATGATCTCATCAATATATATTCTCAAAATGTGTTGTCAATTCTCGTTCTTGAATGATGGTGCATTATTGTTTATATTGTTGTGATGTAGTTTCGACTAGAAAACAAAACAACTTGACATTAAAGAAATAATTAGATAGTTTGTTACTACCACGAGAATAAACAAAAATAAGAGGTAAACCCTAGAATAAATAATCTTTAAAAATACTAAGATAGTTAAAATAGCTTTAATTATCTTGTCTTGGTTCA
>WTAK01000263.1 GCA_013139625.1 Candidatus Delongbacteria bacterium
ATATCTCCGAGAGCTAAAGCTCCTAATAACGCATCCGATATTGCATGAAGAAGAACATCAGCATCACTATGACCAAGAAGGCCTTTTTCATGAGGAATTTCCACTCCACCAATGATCAATTTTCGATTCTCTGCAAATTGATGAACATCATAGCCTAAACCAACTTTTATCATATTATATTCCTTATCTTTTCGTTATTTTTATCTTAGAGTTTAATAGTTCACTTCTTGAAAACTCTGTTAGTATTTTCTTCTACAAAATACTGTGTGTATTGATCCCTCTTGTTCTCCTGAGGGATCTTTTTTTATTACGAGACGCGATAAATCGGCGTCTTTACGGATTCGCTTCCGGTCGACCACAAGGGTTCGACCCTACGGTTCATTTTTTATCTTTTGACTTTACCTTATACCTCATACTTCATACCTTGCGACCTGTCTTTACTCTTCAATCACATATTTATCAATATAGAATTTCAATGACTGTTTTGAAAGCTTAATTTCATCAGCAAGTGGGAAATAGAACAAATACCATGGTTTCTTCAATTTGATTAAGGTATATAAGAAATTATTCTTGATTTTGAACGAGAATAGGTCAACTTTTATACCGGGGAAGAGGTTAAGCATGTTTTTGACCATTCCTGCTGTCTGATCACCTGAACTTTTGTTCAAGAAATCAAGCAAATATTTTGCATCTCCGGAAGATATCTTAGAGATACTTATTTCTCCGTTTAAGTTCGGATTATTTAAGATGTCCAGACCTTGAGAATTCAATGCCATTGTTATGTTCAATTCAGTGGAGGCTTCCTCACTGTTCTCTTTATTTGCCAGGTAGTAAGTATTCATCCCTGAAGCCATAAAGCTCAGATCCAAATTTGCTCTTTTAGTTATACTATCATCAAGCTTTCCTTTGCCAAGATCTAATTTTAAGAATCCGGTTGCATTCCCATCCAGCAGTTCGAAATAATACCTGTTGATAGTCAATTTATTATCGTCGTAATACATATCAATGTCGAGGTTCTTCATTTTGTCTTTAAGCATCGGATGATTTATTTCTATCTCATCAGCAGTTATAGTTGATACAGGCAATCCATATTTGGCATAAGTATCTCTGTTCTCGGAATATTCCAAGAAGCTAAAATCATCATCGTAACTATTCATAGGAATAAATTCAGCCTTAGCCATATCGTACTCAGGAAGTTTCAAAGTAAAGTTGAACGGGAATTGGATATTCATATTGTTTATCTGTGCATACTGAGTTCCTGCTGAGTCCAAATTTACTTTTGCATTGAAACCTTTGATGCCTTCAGTATGGTTGATCACATAAACATAGTTCGTGTCTCCTGATATTTTTGTTGTCCCGGAGATAAAGCCTTTAATATTTTTCAGCTGAGAAACTACAGGATATTCATTTCTGAGACCAATATTATGTTGTAATTCCAGATTGAAAGTAGGTACTTTTGTTGAAACATCAGCTTTACCGGTTAATGATGCAGAAGTTTGAATATCAGGTAATTCAATTCGGAACTTATTTATTCTTATTTTACCGTCTTTGCCGTAAGTAATTGAATTTTGAAGGTTGATATTACCTTTAATATCGTATGATTGCAGTAGCCCATCCATATCAAAGTCAGATATATTGATACCACCTACCAGGCTGATATTATTTTCATTGGCTATTATTTTTTCATTTATTTTTAGATGGTCTTTGATCACAATATCATCATGTGATAAATTCTCGATCAACATACTTATATCTGCAGTACCACTTCCTGACATCTCTGCATAGTTGAACATTCCTTGGGCATTAATTTCAAATTGACCTTCATCTATGGAAGTATTCTGGATAATTGGGAGTTTAGTTTGTTTAGCCAAATACAGCATATGGTCAAGTTTTAACTCGGTAGTGAAATTTCCTATATGAACTATACTATTATTCAAATCCACTTTGACATCAGACATTGTTGTTTTATTAAAACTATCAAGTCTAGTGTAGAGCGTGTCTAAGACTACCATTTCATCAACATATTTTGATAAATCTGCAGTAAAGGAAGTATTCACTTCCATTTTATCCATTGGTAAGAATAAGCTATCTTTTTCATCAATTTGTTTAAATTCAGTATAAAAAGTAAAATGGTTTTTTAATTTCGAATCTTTAAAATTAATATCTTCTCTGAATGATACTATTAGTCCTTTTGGAGATTGAGGGATTGCTTCATGTAAAGCTAAATCAAATGCTTTGATTTTCAACTTTAGAATCATATTTTTTATTAAATTTTCAATTGAATAATCGTTAACATTGGAAAAGTCTAATTCAGATTGTAAAGATATATTTCCATTTAGTATTTCACCGATTTTTGAATAAATTTTAATATTTTGAGGTTTTAAATCTTTATTTAGCACAGGTGTAATTTTTGTGATAATATTTTTTATACGATACTTTTGTCCCTGAATATTTGCGGAGATGCTACCAATCTGAGATTTGAGACTTATTTTATTTTCTTTTAATTTCATACTTTTAATATCTAAACCCAATCTAAAATCAACTTTTGTGCTTAAATCGCTGATAACAGCAAAAATATCTTTTTCTCTATAACTTATCTTAGAGGATTTGAAATTTGAATTACCTTTAATGCATGTTTTTCCAGTTCCTACTTCATGATAAAGCGACAGGTCTTTTATGAGGAATTTAGTATCAGTTAGAGCCACAGGTGGTAGTTCTGCAAGATCATTTTCTTTGACGACCTCCAGAGCTTTTTCCAGATCAATTTCCAGTTTACTCAAAGCTATATCTACGACTTGAGAACTTGAAACATTTGATATATTTCCTAAAAGTTCTGCACTGATCATATCAGCAAGGCTAATATTCAATTTGTCAATGTTAAGAGAATCTGTTTTTAAATTATAATCAGCTTCAATATGTATGTTATTATCGCCAATGTTCTCCACTTTGATATCTTTGTTTTTGAAAGTGATATCACTTAATCTGTGATCGATCTTTACTTTGATATTTTCATTCACAACATTTACATCGAGCTTAATCTCTTGCCTAACATTTACATTATTGACTTTATCACTGAAGATCAAAGAATTATTTTCAGTTGTAGAAATTGAAAGATCAACTTTCATCTCATCGATCGACTTAAAATGAACATCTCTTAGCTTAACATTGTATCTTGGCAGATCGACTTCCATGGGAGCTTCTTTTGATTTATCCTCATACAGAACTTCGATATTATTTATCTCAAGATTTTCAAGGTTTATTGCAAAACTAGGTTCACCTTTATCTTCTTCTTTTGCAGGTTCTTCCGTGATTTTCTGATCATTCGCAAATTTTTCTATGATTCCATCAAAGTTAAATCTTCCGTTCTCATCTTTGATAATAATTATTCTTGGATGTTCTACGGTCAGTTTGTTTATGATAAGTTTTTTATCCATCAATGGGAGAAGATCGTATTCGAGTTGAAATGAATCGAAACTGAAAAGAGAATCAGGTATATCGTTGTCTTTAATGCTGAAATCACTTATCTCAATTCCACTTAATAAGCTAAAATCAAGATCGTTAATCTTTATCGAGATTCCATAATTGTCCATTATGTAGCTTTCGATCTGACCCTTTAGGAATGATGAAGGGAAAAAATATTGCAAGGTTAGGAATAAACCCAAAAGAAAAAGCAGGAACAAACCTGCTAGATATAAAAATAATTTCAATATTTTCTTTTTTGTTATTTTCATTTTTTTTCTTGTTTCTCGAATACAAGTCAGATTGTTTAGAGACGTAGCAGTGCTACGTCTTTACAATCTTTTTATTTTTTCAACAATTTGATCCTGAACTCCGTCCCGCCTTCTACATTTTTCAAGCTGTAATCATATCCATCATACTTATCTAAGATTATTTTCAAGAAATACAGATCCAATCCTGCACCTTTTGGATCATCATTGTCACATTCTTCACAATAACCTTTTTTTGTGGTAAATAAAGGTTCGAATAGTTTGGATTCATCTTTAATTTCCTTTCCGTTGCAAAAAATCATGAAGTCAACATGGTCACTATGATTTATAGTTGTATATCTGATTTGATTGATTTCCGCTTTGGTACAATGAGTTGAGTCAACTGCATTCATAGAAATAGTGTATAGTAGCAAATAAATATCTCTGTATTCCATCTTGATAAAAGGATTTCCTTCGAGATCCATTGTAACTTCAGTATCATGCTTGAATCTTTTATCAAATTTGAAGAATTCATTAAAACCTTTGATCGTACTATTGATATCGATCATCTGAATTCCCGAAGTACTCTCATTGAATACTTTTTCGTTGATGATCTTCATTAAACCGGTCAATTCTGTCATAGGTTGCTTTAGCTTATCTATAGTGTTCAGCAGATCTTCATATTCAGCGTTTATAGCTTCAAAAACTTCAGGATTCATTTCTTCTTTCTTCGCATTTAACTTCTTGATCTTCATCTGTGTTTTCATCGAAGTTATTTGCAGTTTAGAATCAACAGCGGTGATCTTACCATTGATATTATGAATAAATCCCGGCATTAATTTACCATATTGCAGGTAATAATAGATGTCTTTCAATTTTTCTATGATCTTTTTTTCCATAACAAACCTGTACTAAGTATTTAGCTATATTAAGTTAAGATTAATATAAATTTATAAGTTATTATAGGCAAGGAATAAAAAAAGGGGAGAGTTAAGACGTATTATGATACACCTTTACGAGCATCCAACTCTTTCTTGACTTCTTTTGCAGTATAACCTTTCTTCGACTTAGCCATATCTTTCACAGCTCCCTGAAAAACAAGTTTACCACCTGTAGGGCCACCGTCAGGTCCCAGATCAATTACATGATCACAATTGACTATAACATCAAGATTATGTTCGATGATGATCACAGTACTGTTCGAATCTCTGAGTTCCTTAAGAACATTCAGCAAATGTTGTATATCTAAAAAATGAAGACCTGTAGTTGGTTCGTCAAGTATATAAACTGTGCCTTCCCGTCTGCTTCTGGAAAGTTCTTTTGCAAGTTTTATTCTCTGAGCTTCTCCTCCGGATAATGTCGTAGAAGGTTGCCCAAGTTTAACATATCCCATTCCAACAGACATTAGTGTTCCGAGTTTATTCTTCAGCGAAGGAATATTCTTGAACAGTTCATAAGCTTCCTGAACATCCATGTTTAAAATTTCATTTATATTTTTATCCTTAAAAGTTGCTTCAAGAGTTT
>WTAK01000454.1 GCA_013139625.1 Candidatus Delongbacteria bacterium
TTCTTTATCCTTATATAGCAGAAATCTTGCACCTGCAAGAGAAAGAAAATTGTTGTTTTGAAAGTTATTAAGATCTTCAGTAAGATTTGTATCATTATTTACGCCTTGTTCATTGACACCTCTGAACTTTCTATACCATTTAAGTTCATTATCATGGAAACCTTTAACAGTAGTAACTCCATGGATCGGCAGCTGATTATCTCCGAACATATTAAGATTGAATACCCTGAAATAACCTTCTTTCTTCTCCAATTCTCTCAACTGTTTAGTCAGAGGAATATCCTCAAACTTTATACCTAGACCATGTTTATCAACTGTCTTAATGAATTTTCTATTGATTCTATACGAATCTATGAAAACCAGAGCAGTAATGATCGTTATAAAAGTTATGAGATTTATATTCTTTTTCAAGAATAAATAAATTGATAGCCCTGACAACGAGATTAAAAGACTTGAAAATATTATACCTTGACGAATAATACTTAAATAATTTTCATCAGGCATTTTTACAGGTGAGAATATACTTTTATATAGTGACATCAGTCCTGTCAGTGAGAAAGAGAAAATTAGTCCAATAACAAATACTGCCGGAATTATATATATTAATTTCTTCGATATTCTTTCAGAAACACTCTCATTTGCATCAGTAAAATGATCCACTAATATAGCACTTACGAATGCTAAAACAAACGACAGAATGAAAAGTATCATTCCCTGTCCCCTGAATAGATTCACACCGGGAACGATCTTATAAGCCAGCCAAAATAATGGGGTATGATTTACCAGAGAGTATAATAGTGTGAATAGTCCGAAACTCATGAAAAAGATAACGTCCTTTCTGTGTTTACCTCTGTAGATAAAGATCGCTAATACACTGAGAAATAGAATTATAACACCTGAATATTCACTGTTAAGCTTGAAAGGATTTCTTCCCCAATATGAATTTGCACCTGAATCAGCTTCTTTCTTATATATTTCATACTCAGCTTGAGTAGTTACATTTGTAAAATGTGATAATCTATTTTCACCGCAGAATTCAGGAACGATCAATGAGAAAGCTTCCTCTGGATGCATCCCCCATGAACAAGCATGTTCAAATGAAGTCTTTGCCTCAGTACCTCTGATAGAGAATTGCTTTGAATAAATATAAGGTGGAATTAATTGAACTGCTCCAATAAATAAAGCTAAAACAATCCCTAACCAGAATAATGAGAACTTCTTCGATACAGGTTTGATCTCCTTATTTTCAACATACTCTGACACCAGTTTATACACTGCATAGAAAAATAAGAACCATAAAGCAAAATATGTAGTCTGAACATGAGATGATAATATCATAAAACCAACTACCGAACCAAAGAATAGCATATCCTTAATTTTATTGTCCCTCAAACCTTTATGAAGAAAATTAAATGCTAATGGAAGCAATGCTGCAACATACATCTTTGCATCATGCCCCGGATAAACCAAAGTTACGATCATTGGTGCTGTCATATAAGCAATTGATCCAAAGATCGCTGAATATTTTTTCAAGCCATAAGTCTTTAGAGCTATGAACATAAATATACCGGATAAGAAAACATGAAGTACAAGCTTCAAGCCCAACGCCTTGTAAAGAGGTATAAAGAATTTCATGAATGCTGCAGGATAAAAAGTATCACCATGAGTTGCATCTATAAAAGGGATACCGCCTGAGATAAATCTATCCCATAAAGGAAATTCCCAGAATTCTTTAAAAAAATCAGCGTATAACTTTCTGAAAAATATACCACTTTCAAGCTGATCAGAGCTAAAAAGAACTCCACTTGAAGAAAATAAGAATTCATGAAATATTATTATTGTTACCAATAGGAACAATAAATACGGTATATACTTTTTAAGCTTATCCATTTAAACCCATAATTTATTTAGTTGCCAATTAACGCATTGATCCGCCGGTCATCTCCTTGAAAAGCTCCTCATTACTATCTGTATGTGCCATTTTCTCTTTAACGAATTTCAATGCTTCAGAGTTCGACATCGGTGCTAAGATCTTTCTTAAGATCCATACTTTATTTAAAGTTGATTTATCCAATAAAAGTTCTTCTTTTCTGGTACCTGATTTGTTGATGTCAATAGCTGGATAAATTCTCATTTCAGCCATTCTTCTATCAAGTGTAAGTTCAAGGTTACCTGTACCTTTGAATTCCTCAAAGATAACCTCATCCATTCTACTGCCTGTATCTATTAACGCGGTTGCGATTATCGTTAAACTGCCACCGTCTTCAAGATTCCTTGCCGCTCCATAGAATCTTTTTGGTTCGTAAAGAGCATTTGCATCAACACCACCTGATAATATCCTACCACTATGAGGTGCAACGGCATTATAAGCTCTGGCAAGTCTTGTGATACTATCTAAAAGAATTACAACATCCTTACCATACTCTACGTCTCTTTTTGCTTTTTCCAGTACCATTCTGGCAACGCTAATATGCTTTTCAGGTTTCTCATCAAATGTAGAACTAACAACTTCACCATTGATCGTTCTTTGCATTTCTGTAACTTCTTCAGGTCTTTCGTCGATCAAAAGCATTATTACTTTTGCATTTGGATTGCTTTCAGCAATAGCATTTGCTACTTGTCTTAGAACAGTTGTCTTACCGGCTTTTGGAGGTGAAACTATCAATGCTCTCTGCCCCTTTCCAATCGGGCAAAACAAGTCTAATATTCTCAGTGTTTCATTATCTTGTTTAAATTTTTTATTCTCAAGAAGAAATTTTTCCTCAGGATGTAAAGGAGTAAGATTTTCAAACATCAGCCTTTGCTTAATTGACTCCGGTGGAGCATCATTTACCGAGTCGATCTTCAGCAATGCAAAATATTTTTCTCCGTCCTTTGGAGATCTTATCTGACCTGAAATATAATGACCTGTTCTCAGTCCAAATTTCTTAATTTGAGCCGGAGATACATAGATGTCATTCTTTCCCTGTTGGAAATTTGTGTTAGGAGATCTTAGAAATCCGTACTTGTTGTCTTTGTCTAAATTTACAACTTCTAAAAGTCCATCACCTTCCAGTGTATCCGTTTCTTCTGTGTTTCCTTCGAGAATTTTGAAGATCAATTCCTGCTTCAGCATAGTAGCGTAATCATCTATACCGATCTTAATTGCAATCTCAGTTAACTCTCGAACGGTCTTTCCTTTGAGCGTTTTCAAGTCTTGTTTTGTGTTTTCTTCCATAATGTTTCCCTTTTTTATATTATTTTTTATTTTTATAATTTTCTAGAAAGTCTCCTAAGATAAAATGTGATCCTGTTATTAAGATCAGATCATTCTCTCTGTAATTCTTTAGAGCTGCTTTGTAGCCATCAACAACATTCTCATAGAAGTTGACACTTTCATCTATATTAAAGTTATTACATACATTTTCAATGTCATTAATCGGTAGTATCCTAGGATTATCTGATCCTACGAAATACTTAATTGCTTTAAAAGATAATACCTTTTTGATCGTTCCTGTATGATCCTTATCTTTTACCGTACCTGCCACCAAATGAACCCTATCTACTTTGATGTTATCCAGGAATTTCTTCAACTCATTTAATCCCTGAATGTTATGAGCTGCATCGATCATAATAAAAGGTTCTTTAGATATTGTTTCCATCCTACCTTTTATTACAAAATTCTCTATTGCACTGATCGTTTCTTTTTTCTTTATCGGAAAGCTTTTCTTCACGATTTTCAAAGCTTTCAATGCTGTACTAAAATTTATCTTTTGATAATTTCCCTGAAGATTGAAATGAGAACTTATCATTTCTTCGTTAAGAGTGAATTCAACTTTATTACTCTTGAAGCTACATACTTTCTTATCAACCTTATATAGCGGAGCTTTCTTTTTCTTTGCAGTTGAGGTAATAACTTTTTCTGCTGATAATTTATCAACATTAAAAACTACAGGCATCTCCTCTTTGATTATTCCGGCTTTTTCTCTGGCTATTTCAACTATTGAGTTCCCTAAATGAGCAGTGTGGTCAAGGTCTATCCCTGTTATCACTGAAAGGATCGGAGTAATAATATTTGTTGAATCCAGTCTTCCTCCAAGTCCGACTTCGATGATCGCTATATCCACTTTCTTTTCAATGAAATACTTAAATGCCATAGCTGTGGAAGCTTCAAAGAAAGTACAATTATATTTCTCAATACCTTCTTTAAGATCATGTATCAAACTTGAAAGCTCTTCATCACTGATCATTTCCCCATCTATCCTTATTCTCTCATTGAAAGAAACCAGATGTGGCGAAGTGAACAATCCCGTTTTATAACCATTTGCCGTAAGGATCTGTGATATCATATTAGATGTTGATCCTTTTCCATTTGTACCTGCAATATGGATAGCTTTTAGTTTATCTATGTCAATATTGCCATACTTAAGAAGGTTTTCGATGTTCTCTAAACCCAACTTCATGGCAAACATACCTCTGTCGTAGAGGAATTGCATATCTTTACTTATCTTAACATTCATTTGTTATTTCTTGAAATTGATCGTAGCTTTAACAAAATCTCTGAATAACGGATGAGGCTTGGTCAGTCTTGACTTCAATTCAGGATGATATTGTACACCAACGAACCATGGATGATCCGCCAACTCTATTGTTTCCACTAGACCCAACTCAGGGTTTCTACCTGAAAGTACTAATCCACAATCTTCTAAAGTGTGTATATAATCATTGTTAATTTCAAATCTATGTCTGTGCCTCTCTGAGATCATCACTTTTTTATACGCCTTGTATAACTTCGTTGCTTTTTCAACTTCACAAGCAAAAGCACCTAAACGCATTGTTCCACCTTTTCTCTTGATCTTCTTTTGTTCTGCCATAAGATCTATCACAGGATATTTTAACTTTCTTGCAAATTCAGTACTGTTAGCATTTTTCATTCCACCAACATTTCTTGCGTATTCAATAACCGCACATTGCATTCCCAAACATATTCCAAAAAAAGGTATATCATTTTCACGAGCATATTTAACAGCCAAAAGTTTTCCTTCAATACCTCTATCTCCAAA
>WTAK01000110.1 GCA_013139625.1 Candidatus Delongbacteria bacterium
AAATCTCCGATAAATAATGATAATACATATATTATTTTTCAAGAAACATCTGATCTTCCTTCATATAAATTTCCTGATTCAAAAAAACCAGTAAGTATAATGCTTAAACATTCTGAATCTGGGAAATTCAATAAAATAGATTCATCCTCAGCTTATAATTGGCAACAAGGAACTAAATTGCAGTGGTTAACAAATGATAAATTTATCTATAACGCTTTTGAAAATAACAAGTATATATCAAAAATCTATGATACTGGGAATAATACATTTCAAATTATCGATTCTCCAATATATGACTGTTACAAAGACGGATATGCTGTGAGTTTGAATTTTGAAAGATTAAATGTATTGACCCCGGATTATGGTTATAGGAATCACAAAACAGTGATAGATTTTAGCGATAATACAAATGATGGGATATTTTTTATTAATCTAAAAACTAATGAAATAAGATTATTGATCTCAATTCAAGATATTATTGATCTCCACAAACAAAATTCTATGCAAAATGCAAAACATATGTTCAATCATATTATGATCTCTCCTGATGGAAATAATTTCATCTTTATTCACCGATGGTTTACTAAAAATGGAGAAAGATTCGATAGTCTTGTTTCATCTGATATTACGGGAACAAATATTAAAGTATTAGCAGACAATAAAATAGTTAGTCACTGTTGTTGGTATGATAATTCAACTGTAATAGGTTACCTAAATAATAAAAGTTACGGACACACATACTATAAGATTGATATATATTCAAATAAAACAACTCTCCTTTCTCAAGAATTACTAAAATATGGTGATGGGCATCCATCATTTTATAAAAATAAAATGCTTTTTGATTCATATCCAGATAGATCCAGAATGAGACATCTATATGTTTATGATATCGGAAACAATCAGATTGAAAAGATCGGAGAGTTTTTCGAACCATTAAAGTATGATAACGAAGCTGTTTATAATAATGAAACAAGATGCGATCTACATCCAAAATGGTCTTGTGACGGACAGAAAATATTCTTTGACTCTGTACATAGTTGTAGAAGATCTTTATATTCAACTAACTTTAATAAATAATGGTAATTAAATGAATTGGAAACTTAAAGCTAAAATCCAAAATATAATATCCTATTTTCCATCCGAATTCTCATATAATTTTTATTATTGGATTCAGCGGCATTTTGGATCATTGAAAGATTTTAATCCCATAAACAGGCTATCTGCTGGTATGAATATGTACAAACAGGTTTTAAATTTAGGTGAATCCGGAGAAAATAAAATATTTTATGAAGTAGGTACCGGTCGTGCACCTATTGCACCTTTAGCATATTGGTTAATGGGGGCAAAAAAAACTATCACAATAGACCTAAATCCTTATGTCAAAACTGAATTGATCACAGATAGTCTGAAATATATTCGAAATAATAAGGAAGAAGTAATAAAACTTTTTGGGTCATTATTGAATAAAGACAGACTGGACGATCTTATTGATTTTACAAATAATATGCATTTCACCTTACAAAAATTTTTGGATTTTTGCTCAATAGAATACATCGCACCGGGTGATGCTAGTAACACAAATATCGCAGATAATTCTATTGATTATTTCACATCTTGCGCTGTCTTTGAGCATATCGAACGCGATACCTTAAAAAAAATAATTATTGAGGGAAATAGGATCATTAAAAAAAATGGTCTGTTTATAAATTATATAGATTACAGGGATCACTTTTCCAGCTCTGACAGAACAATTTCTGCAATAAATTTCTTACAATATTCGGATGATCAATGGAAAAAATACGCAGACAACAAATATATGTATATGAATCGCCTTAGACATGATGACTACATTAACTTATTTAGATCAGAAGGACACAATATATTAGCTGAAAATACAGAAATAGACCAAAATTCAAAAGAAATTCTAAAATCAAAAAGATTGAAACTAGATGAACAATTTAAAGAAAAATTATTAGAAACTCTTTCTATCAGAGGTGCAATGATAGTATCTCGGAAACTATTCAATGAATAATCATCAAACTTATAATATTAAATTTCCTCTTTACTATTTCACAAAAACTAACTAATAAACATTAAAGTATTACTTCCGGTTTCATCCAGAGATGAGCTTAAATATTTCAAATTGGCTTTAAACAGTATTTTGCATCAATCATATTCTGATTTTGATTTAATTCTATGTATTGATGGAAAAACAAAATGCTTTTTGATTCATATCCCGACAGATCTAGAATGAGACATCTATATGTTTATGACCTTAAAAATGATGATATCGAAGAGATCGGTGAATTCTTAGAACCCTTAAAATATGACAACGAAGCAATATACAATAATGAAACAAGATGCGATCTTCACCCAAGATGGTCAACTGATGGGAAAAAAATATACTTTAATTCTGTTCATGAAGGGAAAAGACACCTATACTGCATTGAATATATTTGATCGATCATACTACTTCCTTGGATTATAGGCATGAGTAATTACAGTCCATGCATATCTTTTAATAAATGGTAATTTAAATATCAATTGATCTATATTTCTCAGAAAATTACATATTTTGTTAAAGATTGATAAATTTCTAAACGGAACTGCAAATAAAGTAAATAAAGAGAAATAATCTGCTTCTACATTATTAAAATATTTTCTAAGCAACTCTATATCCTTTATCTTCAGCGGATGTTCATCTTTGGTTCTCATTTTAGGGGTCAACATTCGATATAAATTCACAAAAGGATTGTGACCAAGTGGTTCAATAAATACAATGTGACCATTTGACTTCAATATTCTACTCAGTTCAGAATATGATTTTTCCAAACTAAGATGATGTATAATTCCTTTTCCAACAACAATATCAAAAGTACTATCATCGAATTCTGTATTTTCCGCGTTCATAACGAAGTATTCTGCATGATATTCACTCTTTGCATCAATTTTTTTAGCTTTTTTTATGCCTTCAGGGGATATGTCGATCCCGGTAACTTTTGCACCGAATTTCTGCCACTGTAAAGATTTTTCACCTGAACCACATCCATATTCAAGCAAGTTTTTATTGTTACACAATGATGAAATAACATCTACAAATTTTGCTTCTTGGTGCTTATTTATTGAATAATACTTCCTAGCACTGTGCCTTTCATCATCTGCACCACCAAACCTGTTATCATGAAAATTCTTTTCTCTTTCTATTCTATCAATATCAGACATTATCATTCCTAACTATTTGCTTCTAAATGAACTTGAATTATACAGTATCATACTTAATAACTCAAGTTCATTATTAAAAAATTCTAAATGTTATTTTCAATTAATTTCCTCTTTACTATTTCAGCAAAATACTATATTTTTCAATGTGTAGCTAATAATTTAACAAAGACTAACTAATGAACATCAAAGTATTACTTCCGGTATCTTACGGAGATGAACTTAAATATTTCAAACTAGCTTTGAATAGTATTTTGCATCAATCATATTCTGATTTTGATTTAATTCTATGTATTGATGGAAAAACAAATGAAGATATTGATCTTTATATAAATTCTCTGGTTGATAGAAGAATTACAATTATGAGAAATGAGGAAAATATTGGTTTAGCTGCAACACTTAATAAGGCTCTTAAAAAATATCCTGCTGACATATACTTTAGAATGGACGCTGACGATATTTCACATAGAAAAAGATTTGAAAGAACCTTGGAAGAGTTCAAAGCTGATGAAGATCTTATGATAGTTGGCACTGAATGTATTGAAATTGATAAAAATGGAACAGAGATATTTTATAAAAACATGCCTTATCAGGTTGATATTAGAAAATGGGCATTTACAAGAAATCCTTTCATTCATCCATCTGTAGCTTTTAGAAGAGAATTTTTTAACATTGTTGGTTACTATAACGAGAAATATAGAAAAAGCCAGGATTATGACCTTTGGTCGAGAGCAGTGGTAAAAAATATTAAAATGAATAACATACATGAACCATTGATCTATTTTAGGGTAACTGATAAATTTTGGAAAAATAGAACTTTATTCAGCAATGTGAAAAATGAGATGAGAGTATCATTTTATCTTGTAAAAAAACTGAACGGATATTTTCAAATACCAAAAATATTAGCAAAAACATTCCTTCGATTTATGCCTGTTTGGGTAAATAAATTATTTTATAAGTACGGTCGATAGTATTTCTTTTAATATCCTGATATATATCATCTATTCTTAATAATTCTTTTCGTATCTTACGTTAGTAAACACTTACTTACGGAGAAATCCTTGAAAACAATAAGCGCAAGACAGAGAGAAATTCTTGAAGTTGCAATTAAGATACTTGCAGAAGAAGGCATTCAAAATTTAACTGTAAAGAATATATCAAAAAGTATCGGATTTACAGAAGCTGCCTTATACAGGCACTACGATAGCAAGCATAAAATACTTCTCGGTATTTTAGATTTATTTGAAGAACTGTCGTTAATGTCTGAATTACCGAATAATAAAGAAATGTCTGCATTGGATAATATTGAATTCTTTTTACTTGATAGATACCATAAATTTACGGAGAAAAAGAATTTTGCCAAAGTGATATTTTCAGAAGCATTATTTATTCATGATTCTGAATTATCTACAAAGATAAGAGATATTATGCGAGGCAATAAAAAAGTAGTAGAGAAGTTTATAACTATTGGACAAAAAAAAGATGAAATAAATAAAGATCTTGATCCTATTTCAGTTTTTAGAACTATAATCGGATCGATGAGATTATTAGTTACTCAATGGTGTTATAACAATTATTCATTTCACCTGAAAAATGAAGGCATGAAACTCTGGAAAAATATAAAAATAATGATAACATAAACTGTAAGGGCGTAATTTATTACGCCCAAATGA
>WTAK01000227.1 GCA_013139625.1 Candidatus Delongbacteria bacterium
TATTTTATATTTTTTAATAGCATATTGGCTTTATATTGATGGAGTTGATACAATAATAAGAATGGCTGTGGATTACGGAAAATCCTTAAATTTGCAAGATGAAAGTTTAATTAAGGCATTGCTTTTAACACAATTTATTGGATTTCCTGCCGCTTTAGTTTTTGGTATCTTAGCGAAAGGTAAGAAGGGTGCCAGAAACGGTATTTATTTTACGTTAGTAATATACTTGGCAGTTTCTATTTTCGGCGCTTTAATAGATTCTGAGACAGAGTTTTTTGTTTTAGCCGGTGTTATAGGTCTTGTCCAGGGAGGTATCCAGGCTTTAAGCAGGTCATATTTTGCTGAGATCATTCCTAAAGAAAGAGCAGGGGAATTCTTTGGATTTTATAACATGATAGGAAAATTTGCTGTAGTGCTGGGTCCATTGTTGATCGGTACTACAGGTTTAATGCTCAGGAAGTTCGGTTTTTCAAGTGAACTTGCAACCAGAGGCGGGATATTCTCAGTGTCACTGTTTTTTATAGCCGGTGGAATCATGTTCCATCATGCAGTTAGAGTTGAAAAAAGAGATGGGTAATATATAAATTATAGGTATAACAATGAAGAAGTATTTTACAACAGCAATATCGTATGTCAATGGGAAACCTCATTTAGGGCATGCTTACGAAGCAATTTTAACAGATGTATTTACGAGATATAATAAATTATTCGGTCATGATTGCTTAATGCTTACTGGCGTAGATGAGCACGGACAGAAAGTCTATGATGTTGCTGTAGAGAAAAATATGGATCCACTTGAATACTGTGATAGCTTGATTCCTGATTTTACGAATTTATTAAAAGCTTCTGATGTAGATTATGATATTTTCTTCAGAACGACTACAGATTCTCACAAGAAGAATGTTCAAGCTATTTTACAAAAATTATACGATAAGGGTGATATCTATAAAGATTATTACGAAGGTAATTATTGTACGCCATGTGAAACTTTTTATACAGAAAAAGATCTTCAAGAAGGAAAATGTCCTGAATGTGGTAGAGAAACCACAATAATTAAGGAAGAAAATTATTTTTTCAATATGGCAAAGTATGCTGATAAGTATGAGGAATTCCTGAATACACATGATGATTTTATTTTTCCAAAATTCAGAAAAAATGAAGTTCTGGGTATTCTTAAAAAAGGATTAAGACCTTTATGTATCTCAAGAAAGAAAGAAAAAATGCCATGGGGTATAGAGATACCATTCGATAAAGATTTTGTTACTTATGTGTGGTTCGATGCTTTGACAAATTATATAAATGGTATTGGATACTTGACTGATGATGAGAAATTCAATTCTTATTGGTCAGGTGCAGTACATAACATTGGTAAGGATATTCTTCTTCATCACTGTGTTTATTGGCCTACAATGCTAATGGGTATGGGACTTGATCTTCCAAAGAAGATCGTTGTTCACGGTTTTTGGATGGGAGAGGGTGGTAAAAAGATGAGTAAGTCTTTAGGCAATGTGATAGATCCTATAGGATTGATAGATAAGTACGGATCGTCATCATTCAGATTTTATGTTCTCAGAGAAATGTCTTTAGGGCATGATGGAGTATTTACTAAAGAATTTTTTATCAACCGACATAATAATGAACTTGCAAACGATTTCGGGAATTTACTTAATCGAGCAACTCATATGGTTGTGAATAATTTTGATGGTATAATTCCTGAACCAGCTAAGGATCCAACCAAGGAAACATTGTTTTGTGGTGTATTAAAATCAAATGTTGAAATAATGCTCCCCCAAATTAAACAGTATATCTATGATTTTGAACTGAATAAAGCACTAGATGGAATCATGAAAATTATAAGGGATACAAATAAGTATATGGAAGATACAGCTCCTTGGAAGATTATTCTGAAGGATAAAAAGTTATGTGGTTATGTTCTGTACAATGCTTTAGAATGTGTCAGAATATGTAGTATCCTTCTTTCACCTGTGATTCCAAAGAAGTTTGAAGAGATAAAAGATATTTTCAATGGAGAAATGCCGACTGAACTTGTATTTGGCAAACTTGAACCTGGTAAAAAGATCAATAAAGCAGTTTCTTTGTTCCCAAAGATAGATAAAGAAAAAGAACCTGTAAAAATAAAAGAAGTAGTTCAAGATAATCTGATAGGTATTGAGGACTTTGGAAAAGTTGAGATCAAGACAGGTAAGATCATTAAAGCTGAGAATGTTGAAGATAGCAATAGACTTTTACTTACGGAAGTTGATCTTGGCAATGGGGATGTTAGGCAAATAGTTGCCGGTATTGCAAAATTTTATCAACCTGAAGATATTTTGAATAAACATATTTTAGTTGCTTCAAATCTTAAACCTGCTACTATTATGGGGATCGAGAGCCAGGGGATGTTACTTTCGATTAAGAAAGGGAAGAAGCTTAGGTTGGTTGAGATCGATGAAGAATTGCCATTAGGGAAGAAGCTGGTTTAATTTTTTTATATTGGGCGTTATGAATAATGCCCGTACGATATGTAGGGGACGGTTTCAAACCGCCCCCTTTTTTTATGTAAAAGATAAAAATAAATATCAAAGGGTCACTATATGACACTTTGCTATGTGTATATTGTTTTTAATCATAATAGTGGAGGTGGAATAATGGCAGAATATAATAACAGAAATACGGGTAGTATCGGAGAAGAAATCGCAGCCCAGTATCTTGAGACTAAAGGTTTTGTGATAAAGAAACGGAATTTTCAGTATTCGAATTTTGGGGAGATCGATATCATTGCAAAAGATGGTAATGTTCTTGTCTTTGTAGAAGTTAAAGCTAACAGAACAAAAAATTTTGGAAAACCTGAATTCCGGGTAGGAATATCAAAACAAAGGCAGATATACAAAGTTGCTCAAATTTATATGTCGTATAATCATATAAGAAATACTGATTGCCGCTTTGATGTTATCGGGATCGAAATGGGACGTGATACTAATGAGATCAAACATTTCGAGAATGCGTTTAGTTTGGTTTTGTAAACTTATTGACAACTATTTTGTACTTCTTCGGTCAAATAAATAAACACAAAGGAGAAGTTATGAAAAAATATTTATTTGTTGTA
>WTAK01000254.1 GCA_013139625.1 Candidatus Delongbacteria bacterium
TTTGCTTTTTTCAATGTCTCCTGAGCTAGTATTGCACCTACGGTACCGGATTTTACCACTATAGTAGCACCTTTAAGGTCAAGATCATCAAATGAACTTACTATGGAGTTTTTATTTATCAAAAGAGTCAATCCTGATCGTGCGTAAGGATCAGAAAAATTTACAACTTTAGCTCTTTCCTCTGTAATGGTCATAGAAGAAATTACTATATCTGCTTTACCGGTTTGAAGTGAAGGGATCAAACCGATCCATGAAGTATTTTTAATTTCAAGTGGTCTTTCAAGATAAGCAGCCAATTCTTTAGCTATTTCAACAGAAATACCGATAGGATCTCCGTTTGTATCAGATGTCTCAAAAGGTGGAAATTGTAATTCCATAGCAACGACTAATGGTTTTATTCCATTTTCAACTTCTTTTTTAGTACATCCTGAAAATAATAATAATGAGATTGTAATAAGAATAATCGATATTTTCATAGCTACTCCTGTTAATTAATATTTATCTATTCAAAATAAGAAGTTATCCACTCTGAGTCAAGGTCAATAGAAAACTGTATTTTTTAAGTATAAATTATGTAATATATGGATACTTATATAGTTCTAAGAAAAAATTTTAATAAAAACATTTGACAGCATTTTTAACCTGCTATAAATTGCCGTTCTAATATGCAAATATTAGAATAACTCAATATAAAAAAGGAGATAAAAATGGCAAACTATGATGTAGTAATAATCGGTGGTGGTCCGGCAGGCATTATTGCAGGAGTGACAGGGTTAAAACAAAACCCGGGTAAATCATTTCTGATGATCAAAGAAGAAGAAAAAGGATTGGTTCCATGTGGAATACCGTATGTGTTTCATGATATTGGTAGTGTTGATAAAAATATTATGGGTCCAAAACCATTTGTTGATGCAGGTGGAAAAGTTGTAGTTGATACGGTTAATAAAATAGATGTTGAAAATAAGAAAGTAATAATAAGTTCAGGTGATGAGTTTAATTATGACAAGCTTGTATTTGCAACAGGATCTGAAGTTGTTATTCCTACATTTATTCCCGGACATGACCTTGATGGTGTTGAATATATCAGAAAGAGTTATAACAGGATCAAAGAGCTGAAGGAAAAAACAGATATTGCTCAGAATATTGTGGTGATAGGTGGAGGTTTTATAGGCGTTGAGATGGCGGAACAACTTTCAAAAGCAGGAAAGAATGTATCTTTAGTTGAAATGGAAAAATATTGTCTTTCAAAAGCTTTCTCAGAGAATATATGTCAGGTTGCTGAAGAAGCGATCTTAAATTCAGGAGTTAAGTTGCATGCCGGAGTTAAAGTTGCAAAGATAGAAGGGGAGAATGGAAAAGTAAAAAGTGTTCTTCTCGAAAATGGTGAAACTATTGTTACTGACATTGTTATAGCTACAATTGGATATAAACCAAGAGTTGAATTAGCTAAAAGTGTTGGTATCAAAATAAACAAAAAAGGTGCTATTTTAGTTGATAATTATATGAGAACAAGTGCCGATAATGTTTACGCTGCCGGAGATTGTGCCGGTACTAAAGGTTTCATTACAGGGAATGTTGATAGTGTTATGCTTGCTTCAACAGCGACAGCTGAAGCAAGAACATTGGGTTACAATATCGACTCTATTAAGCTAAAAAGAAATATGGCAGGAACTCTTTCAGTATTTTCAACTGAGATAGCTGGTAAAGCATTTGCTTCTGCTGGTGCTATTGAACACAGTGCAAAAGGGTCAAACATTGATTATAGTGTAGGTTCGTTTAAAGATGCTGACAGGCATCCTGGATCTTTTGCCGATACAAGTGAATTATATTTAAAACTTATTGTATCTCCATCTGATGGAGTTATTATAGGAGCAGAGATGTATGGTGGGAAATCTATAGGTGAATTGGTAAATGTTCTAGCTTTGACTATCCAAAAATCTGTTTCAGTGTTTGAATTAGTTACATTCCAGTTTGGAACGCATCCTTTATTAACAGGTGCTCCAACTAAATATATTCTAGTGAAAGCTGCTGAGAACGCAATTGTTAATATGAAAATGTAATAAGTAGGGGATGCAGATCTGCGTCCCCCACGAACCACCAACGTACACAAACAAAAAGCTCGAGAATTGTCTCGGGCTTTTTTGTTTTCAGAATTATAACACAAATTATCAAAATTATATAATTGCTTTTCCTACACTTAATTGCTTATTTTCAAGATGTTAATAATTTAATATCAGGGAATCAAATGAAAAGAATCTTTTTACTGATAATGATAGTTGTATCCCAACTATTCTCAATTGAACCAAGATTCATGAAAGATCCGGCAATATCACCAGATGGAAACACAGTATGTTTTAGCTATAGGAATGATCTGTGGAGTGTTCCTTATGAAGGTGGTAATGCTGTAAGACTTACTTCTGTTAAAGGCCTTGATAATGCACCAGATTATTCACCCAATGGGAAATTGATCGCATTCAATTCAGACAGAGATGGTTATAGAGCTATTTATGTTATGCCTTCTGAAGGTGGTAAAGCTATAAAAGTTATAACAGGGAATTATTATATGATTGACTGGTTTAAGGACTCTGAGTATTTATTGCTAATGAAAGGTCATCAATTCTTAGGTAATAAAATGTATAAAGTTAAGATCGATGGTACCGGATTGGTTGACCTTGATGCAATCGGATATCATTTTTCAGATCTATCAAAAGATAATGATGAAATGGTCTTTTGTTATTATGGGCATCCTCACAGAGAAAGATATCAAGGAAGTACTAATGGGATCCTTCATATTTTAGACCTAAAGACCAATGAGTATTCGAAACTTTATGATTCTCCATATACAGAAAGATATCCCGTGTATTCAAAAAATGGAAATGGGATATACTTTGCCAGATCCGATAGTAATTTTTTCCAAATATGTAGAATTGCGAACGAGGAGATAGGAAAAAAAGATCCCAAGGTAGAACAATTAACAAATTTTGATAATTGGTCAGCCAGAGATATTTCTATAGCTTACGAAAATGATAAAATGGTCTTTGAGTTCTTCGATAACATTTACAAACTTGATCCTTCAGACAATATTCCAAAGAAACTGGAAGTAAATATAAATGAAGATCTTATAGAAGATCCGGTAGTTATTCAGAATAATGTATCTACAACAGATAAATTTTATGTTTCTCCAAAAGGAGATTGGGTTTTATTTAAGTATAAATTTGATCTTTTTGCGGTTCCTTACGAAGGTGGAGATATAAAGCGTATTACAAAATATCATGCCGGAATAAAGGATTTTGTTGTCATGGATGATAACGAGACAATATATTTCTCAGCTTATATCAAAGGTGAGCTAAAACTGTTTAAATCCTCAGTCAAAGATATCTCCGAACCTGAAATGATCGAATGGAGTAAGGATAAATTTATTGAGTCGCTCAGGGTAGAGAAAGGCAAATTGTTCGTTTATTTTTCTACGGGTGAAGAAAGAAGAAAGTTGGCACTGAAAAATGATAAAAACGATAAATTTGAAGAAATTGTATCTGACAAATATGTACTTGATATAGTATTATCCCAAGATAAGAATTTGCTTTTTTATACCGAATTGGTTGGAGGGTTATACAGCAGGAATTTATACCTAATGAATTTGAAGGAGAAAAAAGAAAAATTAGTT
>WTAK01000349.1 GCA_013139625.1 Candidatus Delongbacteria bacterium
TCTATTTGTTCTTTTATGAAAATACCGAAAGAAAAATACTTTTCTGTAGGATATGCATTTGTTATATGTAGAATTTTCATTTTTTATATTAGCCCGCGATTATTCTGAAATTTTAATATTGTGCTGATTTAACCACTCTTCAAAAAATAATATTGACCAAAGTAAAGTTGTTGCATATCTACTAACTTTCTTCTTTTTCTTTATCAGAATAAATATTTTTAATATCTTTTGTTTATTTAGATATTTGATCAATTGTCCATTAAATATCGTATCAGAAAAATATTTCGAATTATCTCCCTTGTTCAACCAATCCAATATTGGAGGAGCAAAACCACTTTTTGCTCTGTAAATAAAATCATTATCCATGAACTTCTCAAGCAACTTCTTTAATGGCCACTTGACAACACCATCTCTATTCTTTGTCTTTACAGGTATTCTGGCTTGTATTTTCAGCATATTTTCCCAAGTAAATGGAAAAATGATCTTCAATCCTAAATTCTCTGAAGGAGTATATCCTTTTGCAACCCACAACCTACTATTTGTATGAAAAAATTGTATCATATTCATTTTTTCGTAATAACTCGGAGAATCAGTATCTATCATTGGTTCTAAATATTTACCTAAATTATTGACAGCATTTTTATTATATTTTGATGAATTTTCCAAATATACCATTTCACCTGCTGACAACATAGTATGGCTAGCATAAATGCTCTTTTCTTTCGCTCTACTTATTCCCATTAATTTCTTACAAAAACTATTATCACTCATCCAAAGATCAAAAGATTTGATGAATTTATTTATCATGTTTAAGATTGAAGAAGGATATTTATATAATTTTTTCCAAATCTTGATCTGATTTAATCCTCCATAACCAAAACCATCATCAGCTCCGTTACACTCTATTATTTTAGCTTCTTTACCATATTTATCATGTATTTTCCTTAGCAAGTAGTTTAATGCTATATTTGAGTAATCAACATGAGGATAAGTTGTATTTTTTGCTGTATCTTTTATGCAAGCTATTACATCTTTATCATTTATTGTGTGAACTTCTAATGGTATTTGAAGTTTTTTAGCAACTTGTTCTGCGTATTTCAATTCAGGATCATTATCCCCAAACATACAGAAATGACCAATAATATTCTTATGATATTTTTTCAGATAGAAACCTGCAAGGCTGGAGTCAATACCCCCGGAAATAAAAATATGGATCTTTTCATCTGAATTAGAAATTGAATCAAAAATATTGAGTAAATTCTCTTCTGTTTCATTAAGCAAAGAATTCTCTTCTGTTTCATTTATAACAGGATCTATATGATGAAGTTTAAAGAATGGATGATACCTCATTGAAAGATCTTCAATATTTAATTTTGCATAATGACCAACAGGAATACTTTTTATATCTTTATCAAATGTAGTATCTTCTGCAACTGCACCAAATTTCAAATACGATAAATATGCAGTATGATCTATTTTAAGTTTTTTCTTAACTTTGAATAGTAAAGAAAAATCATTGGAAAAATATAGATCTCCATCAATGTTCAAATAGAAGATTCTTCCTGCGCCGGCTCTGTTAGATGATAGAAATATATCTTCATTCTTAATGTCAAAGTACAACATACTAATATTTGAAATAATATCTTCTAATATTCTCTCTTTCTTTGATGATAATAGTTCAATAATTTTGTTATCATTCGCAGCAATAATTCTATTTTCCTGATTAATGAAAATATTATCATGAGAAATAAAGAGCTCATTTTCTGTCAATACTACTTTGATATTCTCTCTTTTGTAAAACAAATGTGCTTTAATCGAAGAAAATTCAATTTCTTTATTTACCCATTCATTACCAGAGAACAAGTTTCTTGTTTTCTCTATATCTTTATTTTTTTTTGTTACTATACCTAATATCTTCATTTTTATTCTCCTATCATATTCTTAATGTTGCAGAATTCTCTTATATAAGTTTACAGTTTTTATTACCATTTTATCAATAGTAAAGTTTTTTTCTATTATATCCTTTGATTCATTCCCAAAAGACTTCAATTTATCAGGATCTCTTAGTAATTCTATTATTCTTTTTCCCATCCCTGTGTGGTCACCTTGCTTTAGAATATAGCCTGAGTTGCCATTAGAAATTATTTCTTTAATCCCACCGCCACCACTCGCAACTACAGGTTTTCCTAGAGCCATATACTCCATTATTGAATTAGATATCCCCTCGGTATAAGTTGCAAGGATTCCAATATCACAAACATTCATTACGTCTTCAATATTTTTTGTTTTTTCTATAAAAATTATCTTTTTCTCATTGGGATCATTTACCATTGACCTATATGGATCTTTTTCACCTGCTCCAACACATAGAAAAGTGACATTAGGGAATTTACTTAAAACAAAATTAGCTGCTTTAATATACGTTTTATAATCCTTAAAAATCGAAAAAGCTGCCACCATACAAACAACATACTTTGTCTCAATATTTAAAAAACTTCTTACTTCTTCATGTGAACGAAGATTAGTCAACCTTTTAAAATCAAAACCATTATGAATAAATTCACTTTTTTTTGTGGGTGCTTTAAAAGCTTTTAGACCTGCTTTAGAATTTCCCAGGATAATATCTGAAAATAGATAAGAAAATCTTGAAAATATCCAATTTTTAGAAAATACTTTTATTTCTCTTGGAGCTGAAGTAATCATGCCATTTACAAATTTGAATTTATTAAATAATTTAAAAATGCTTATATATACAGATACATTACCTGCCCAAGAGTGGATAATATCTGGATTGATTTCTCTTATCTTTCTTTGTATTTCAAATAATAGCTTAATAAAGCCTAATTGATCTTTTTCGACTATTGTACTTTTTATACCAAGGTCACCAACTGATTTGAAGTCGTTCTTTTTAGACAAAATCAATAAATGATTTTCAATAGATTCATCTCCAGCCGTATTCTTAAGCAATTCTACAAGCCGTCTCTCTTTTCCACCTGTTGACAGTGTATCTATGATGTGTAATATTCTAATGAAAAAGACCTCTACAAATTTAATCTTTTCTTTAATTCATCCGCAAACTTCTTACCACCTAAATCATTTAAATGATCCTGATTAGCAAAGTATTCATCATTATTAATATAAATCTTCGTGAAATCATAAGTCTTAATACCTAATTCCGCAAAATACTCATCCGCTCCAAAATTCCTACCATTTACCTCTGTCAAATAATCCTTAGATAATGGATATTTTATCGCAATTATTTTAATGTTTTGCAATTTGCACAAATTCACAATTTCTTTAATGCAAGATTTAAGCCTTTCTGATGAGTTTGTACCTTTAAATTGTAGTTTTGCTCGTGCTTTAGATGCTTTCTTTTTGTTTTCAAATGAATCCCAATCCAGACTTCTAACTTTTGGTTTCTTAAACATTGATCTAAAAAATCCTTCAACTATACCTGTAGTTTTAGTATTAAATATCGGCAGATATCTTTTCAAATACTTCTCTTTCATTAATGAGTAGTTATTCTCTAGCAGAAAATCATTATCATTATAATCAATAAATTTTACTGATCTATCTATATTATTAGAATTCTCTCTATATATTGATAAAGTATGATCATCTGCAGTAATAATTATTTTATTCATATTAGTGTACTTGATTAAATAAACAATTTTTCTATAGATATCAAAGTAAGAATCACTACCAATAGCAAAATTATATATACCTGATTCTCTTAAATTCTGCTTTAGGGGTAAACCATGCGAATCTGCTAGAATAAATATCTCATCTTGATCATTTATAGGTATATTATTATATGGCTTATTATAATACTTCTCAACAATTAGAATGAGTGCAACATTAATTAGGATTAAACCCAGCGTAAAAAACAATATCTTATATAAAAAAATTTCATAATTAAAACTGAAAATATATGAATTCTATATTATCAGAATTATTCCCCCAAATGTAAATTATTATTATTATTGAATAATAGAACATCCATTTTGGAATTCTATATTTGTAGATTTTCATATTCGCAATAGCAAATTCTTTATTTCTACCAAACCACTCTATCATTACAAAAAGTAAAATCAGAATAAGAGTTATTAACGCTTTTTTTGGTAAATCAGGAATTTCAATAACTGATTTTGTAAATATACCTTTGATATACCCAAGAGCATGATTTAGACTCGTTGCTCTAAAAAATATCCAAGCAAAAGTTGTTAAAGAAAAAGTAATCATAATACTAATAAACTCTCTCACTGAAGGAAATAAACTATTTTCCGCAACAGTACCAATATTCTTTCTATTCCTGTTCATTAATAGCAATGGAAGGAAATAAATTGCATTCAAAGCTCCCCAAGCAATAAAAGTCCAATTCGCACCGTGCCAAAATCCACTTACAATAAATATTATGAAAGTATTCCTTACTTTCCTTGCTGTAGAACCTTTACTTCCACCTAGAGGGATGTATAGATAATCCCTAAACCAAGTTGAAAGAGAAATATGCCATCTTCTCCAAAATTCTGCGATATCCCTAGAAAAATATGGATAAGCAAAATTCTTCATCAGATCAAATCCAAATAATCTTGACGTACCTATTGCTATATCAGAGTAACCAGAAAAATCACCATATATTTGAAACGCAAAAAAGATTGCTCCGAGAATCAGAGCACTGCCAGGATATTCGGAGGAATTATTAAATATCATATTTGAGAATTTAGCACAGTTATCAGCAATTACTATTTTCTTGAAAAGCCCCCATAATATTTGACGTAGTCCCAACACTGCATTATGGTACTTAAAATACCGTTTTTTATAGAATTGTGGAAGCAGATGTGTTGCTCTTTCAATTGGTCCTGCAACCAACTGTGGGAAAAAACTTACAAATGCAGAAAAAGCAATAAAATCATGAGTTGGTTCAAGTTTTTTTCTATATACATCAATTGAATAGCTTAAGGTTTGGAAAGTATAGAAACTTATTCCAACCGGTAGAATAATATTTAAAGAATTGGCAGCTATATCCTTTCCAAAAAATGAAAAAGCTGTTGTAAAGTTATCTATAAAAAAATTATAGTATTTAAAGAACCCTAAGAATCCAATATTAACTCCAATACTTATCCAAAGAAGAATAAGCCTTTTTGTATGATCTTCTTCCTTCTTTAATTTTATTCCAACAACATAATCAATAATTGTACTGAACAATATAAGGGAAAGAAATCTCCAATCCCACCATCCGTAAAAGACATAACTGGCAACAACTATTAGTATATTTTGCCATTTAATACTTTTACTAAACACAAACCAATAAAGAAAAAATACAATTGGAAGAAAAATTGCAAAATCTATTGAATTAAAAAACATTTTTTACCTTAGTTTTTGTTCTTGTTTTAAATAATACTTCTTATTTCCAACAAGCTTTATTACTTTCTTAGCAATCTCTGCATAATTGAAACATTCTTGAGCTGTAACCTTACCCTGTTTTCCGATTTTATCTGCTTTTTTACTGTCAAGAAGAAGTTCTCTTAGTTTATTAGTAAATGATTCTACACTATCCGGTTCGGCAATATATGCATTTTCTCCATCTTTAAGATACAAGGGTATCTCCCCGGTTCTTGTTACAATAATTGGATTTCCTGTAGCCATGTATTCTCCTAGTTTTGTAGGAAAGCAAGTATCCGCTTGATCACTCGAAGGTTTTGCTAAAACTAAACCAACTGCTGAATTCAAATAATTCACCATTTCTTCTCGTGATATAAATCCTTTAAAATCCATTTTATCTTTCAAATCATACTTGGATATCAGTTCTTCTATTTTATCACTATCTGTAGAAAGCTCCATACTACCAGTAAGGATCATTCTTACTTCTGGAAATTCCTTGGTTATTTGAGCAAAAGATTCAATTATTGTCAATATCCCATCTTTTTTTTGAAGTAAAGGACCTGTGTAAACTAGATTTCTAGTTCGCTTAACATTTTTCTTATATATCTCATCCACATCAACAATCACCGGAATTAATACAACCGGACAGCTTTTAGATACGATCTTTTTATAATGCTTTTGTAAAACTTTGGAAATTGTAAGAAATCCATACAGATTTTTATATAGAAATAATTCCAACAATTTATTTCGAAATTTAAAAATACCATTTTTTCTTCTTCCTTGAAAAGGTAGTTCTGTTCTTTCAGCAATATATTTAACTTTACCTAAGAAAAATATTATCTTAAAAAGCATTATTTGGTAAGCTGAATTACAACTTATTAATACACCTGCATCATAATTTCCTTTAACTACTTTGATCGCAGCTTTTATTGGTCCAAAGAAATCATCAATTCGTCTTTGAATAAACGATAAACTTCTTATTGTTTTACCAGGTGTATATTCAAAAGGAACACCATTGATCTCACCGCTGATATTATCATTAACTACTTTACCAACTCTTTCTGTAGGCATTGTTAAAAAGATTTTAACATCGACACCGTTATCTTTTAATCCTTTAGCATGATAGTAAACTCTATTCGTAGTTGCTAACCCTTCAGGAAAAGGTGCTTGTGTAATAACTGCTATTTTCAAAATTTCTCCAGAACATTGATAATTTAATAATCTATAAATAAATAAGAGCTTTATTCAAAAGCTCTTATTTATTAAAACCAGTATTAGTTTTGCGATTTTTCGTATTGTTCTTTTATCCAGTAATAAGTCTTGATCATACCGTCTTTTAATTTATAATCTGGTGCCCATCCAAGCTTCTCTTTAATCAGGTTATTATCTGAATTTCTACCTCTTACTCCCAGTGGTCCCGGAATATGCTTTACGGATATATCCTTACCGGATTCATCTACTACAATCTGTAGTAATTGGTTTATTGTTACCATTTCATCAGAACCTATATTTACAGGGTCAGTAAAATCAGAGTTCATCAATCTTCTAACGCCTTCAATACATTCATCAATATACAAGAAAGATCTTGTTTGCTTTCCATCTCCCCACATCTCAATCTCTCCACCATTAGCAGATTCGCATACTTTTCTACACATTGCTGCAGGAGCTTTCTCTCTACCACCTGTCCAGGTTCCTTCTATTCCAAAAATATTATGAAATCTTGCTATTCTAACATTAAGTTTATGGTTTCTTGCAAAAGCCATGAATAATCTTTCACTGAAAAGTTTTTCCCATCCATATTCACTATCCGGTGCTGCTGGATAAGCCGAACCTTCCGCACAATTAGGATTATCCGGATCCATTTGATTATGTTCTGGATACATACATGCAGATGAAGAATAGAATAATTTCTGAACATTATGTCTGACTGCCCATTCTGCAACATTTAGGTTGATTGTAGCAGAGTTATGCATGATCTCAGCATCATTATCACCAGAGAAAACAAATCCTGCTCCACCCATATCTGCAGCTAATTGATACACTTCATCGAAACCGGCTTTATCTGTCTTCAACCCAAAGCTTCCTTCGAAAGTTATATTTTGAAATGGAGAAAACATTACTTCATCTACGACAGCATTTTGTCTAAGATCACCTATGATAAATTCATCTGCTTCCGTTTCGCCGAATTCAGGATGTTTCAGATCAACACCTCTGACATAAAATCCTTCGCTTTTTAATCTTTTTACCAAATGACTACCGATAAAACCACCTGCTCCTAATACCAATGCTGATTTCATTTTTCTCTCCCCATACAAAAATTTATTAACATACACATCCTTTACAGCTAATTTATACTAATATTATAGCTATAAGTTCGTTATCATCTTAGCTTTAGAATATAAGAGATGAAAATGAATTTGTCAAATCAAACTAAATTTACATTTTATCGTAAATATGAATTTTATTTTTCTGAGTTTTGCTTATAAAATTCATCTAGTAAAACAAAATGGTCTTTAATAAACTTTGGAGAGTTATCTAAAATATGGATTAATAGATTATCATTATTCCTTAATTCCCTGTAAGCGACAAAATATTCTATATAGAAATCTAACAATAAGGTTTTCTTATACATATCCAAATAATCTTTGTCTCGAAATATACCTAGATGAATTCCATGATGAGGTCTAAATCCAATCTGGTCAGATCTTCTGTAATCAAGTAAATGATGACCGTAATCTTCTACTATCGCAGGCAAACCCATACCACTTTCATTTATCATGTCATAAAGAAAACATTCATTACTGAATCCCTCTGGATGATGGGTAAAGGATTTCTCGGAAAAGATATATCCTTTATATCTATCTATAACTTCTTTTAGCCCTTGGTAATACTCTTTTGTTTTAACAAAGTGTAATCCACTAAGTTTAAACGATTCTATCGAAGGCTTTATTCCTAATTTAAAAGCTTCTGAAAATTTTAAACTTTTAAATCTTTGCTTAATGTTATTTCTGTTCCAAGGCGAAAAATCCCTTTTTCTGATTAAGTTCGAATATGGTAGTCCGAGAACTTCACAATGTTTGATATGCTGTTCAAGCAAGCCTGGTTCTTCTTTTACATAAAACATATCAATATCAATAAAATAACAATACTCAAAATTTAATATTTCTTCATGATCAGTTATCCATCTGATTGATTTTCCTTTTTGTAGATGCTTTATTTTATAATCTGAAAAATGATTTTTAACAATAGTAAAATCCCCAAGATCTTTACGTATCATATTCAATAAAGTTTTTGTTTCTTTATTGACCTCTTCATGAACGAAAATGATTGGATAATAATCAGGATAAGCTTTTAATAGAGAGTATATTAATATTGGTATATAATATTGGTATTTCTCTCCAAAAACAAATGTTGTTAAACAAATTGATTTACTCATAGATATCCTTGTGGTTTTTTCTATTTATTCCCATTTTTAATGTATTCACAATATAACTTGTAAACCTCTTTGCCCCTAGCTTATTAAAATGAGCAAAATCAACATAATATGAATCATACCAATCACTTAAGTTATACGAATCAATAAAAATAACACTCTCATCTATAGAATCTTTAATATTGCAAATTTCTTTAGTGACATATGATCTTTGCTGTAAACTTAAAGAACTTTTCTTAACAGGAGATATCGCAACAATAAATTTTATTTGCCTTGTTTTTAGATATTCAGCAATGGAATTCAAACTTTGGATTTCGCTATTTAATACTTCAAATTCGTCAATTTTTTTATTCCAACGAGACATATCGATTTCATTACTATCAATGTCTAGTATGACACTACCTCCTTGATCAAAGACTAATGACTGATATGTATTCTTAGCTCTATTTCTCTCTTTATTCAATTTTGAATTTTTAATAAAATAATTAAGATTAAAATATTTTAAATAACTTAAATTCCCAAGATTATGATCAAAATAATATTTTACCCCATCATAATCTATTATTACTTTATTCTGCATCTTTGAAAAATCCATTAAATTTGCAACTAAAATAACATATTCCAAATTCCCGAAATATCCTGATATATTTTTTATGAAATTTTCAGAATCACTTACACGAACCCCCCAAGATGCAGCATTTAGTAGCTTATTTGTTTTTAAATCTTCTATAATAACTTTTGATGCTAAGTTATTGAGTGCCATTGAGGAACCTAATATCAAAATCTCAGAATTAAATTTATTATTTTCTTTGATAAATTGGATTTTTTCATTAAAAGAAATACTATTAGAAAAATATGGAGCAGGAAGATCATCTCCTCCTATCCTATAAAAATAATAGAACAAAAAAGAAAAGATTACGGCTATCAGGATGCTAAAAATAAATATCTTCTTTAATAATCTTTTCAT
>WTAK01000316.1 GCA_013139625.1 Candidatus Delongbacteria bacterium
TGAGTCCATCATGACCGAATTGATCGTATCTGGCTTTTTTATTATCATCAGAAAGAACAGAATATGCTTCACCGATCTCTTTGAATTTTTCTTCGGATGCTTTATTGCCGTCATTTTTGTCAGGATGATGCTTTACTGCAAGCTTTTTGTAAGCTTTTTTAATTTCTTCTTTAGAGGAGCTTTTGCTAACTCCTAAAATATCGTAATAATCTTGTTTTGACATAGCTCTCTATAGTTTTATTTTGCTACAATTACTTTTGAATGTCTAATAACCTTATTCCTCAGAGTGTATCCTTTTTCATGTTGATCAACAATGTGGTCTGACTCTACATCAGGGTTTTCTACCTGAAGTAATGCTTCGTGCAATTCTGGGTTGAACTCTTTTCCAATTACTTCGATCTCTTCTAAACCTGAATTTTTAAGAATTTCCATATATTTATCAAAGATAAGGTCAATACCTTTTTTTAGATCCTCAGATTTCATTTCAGGTTTATAATTGTCCTGAAAACGATGCATATCATCTACAATCGGTAATAATTTCATGATAAGATTTTCAGTCGCAGTTTCTATAAGCCTTAAAAATTCTTCAGAAGTTCTTTTTTTGTAATTTTCAAACTCAGCTGCTTTTCGGATTAGTTTATCTCTATATTCAAATACTTCTTTTTCCAGTTTAGAGGCACTATCTTTTTCCACAGATTCTTCTGTGTCCGGTTGTTTCTCTTCTTCTATTTCTTCAACTGTTTGTTCTTCTGCTTTTAAGTCTTGTTCTTCAGTACTACTTTTTTCTTTTTTATCTTTTTTTATTTTTGTTGCCATTTTCTGATAATCCTACAAAATTTAATCGTCAATTTTACCTATATATTTAGGGGAAAGAATATAATGAAAAAGTTGGTAAAAGTCAATCTTATTTCCAACCGAAAAACCGGTCGATCTCGTCAATGCTTTCCGCTCTTGCTTCTTCGAGTGTCCCGACAAAAATATTTTTACCTTTTTGTAGGTAAAGAATCCGGTCAGCGATACGCTTAATTGATTCAAGTTCATGCGTAACGATTACAAGAGTAATACCGAGTTTTTCTTTTAGCTCTAAGATCAATTCATCAAGTTCTAATGCAGTAATAGGATCTAATCCGGCAGAGGGTTCATCAAAGAATAAAATTTTAGGGTCCATTGCAATTGCCCTGGCAAGAGCAACTCTCTTCTTCATTCCTCCTGATAGCTCTGAAGGATATAAATTAAATGCATGTTCAAGATTAACTAAGGATAATTTTTGCTTAACAAGGTCTCTGATGATATTTGGGGCTAATTCAGTATGTTGTTCAAGCGGAATTGCAACATTTTCCCAAACTTTCATTGAATTTATCAATGCTCCACCCTGAAAAAGCATCCCTATCTGTGTTAAAATGTCATCAAATTTATCATTATCCATTTTTGTTACTTCCTGACCAAATATATCAATAGTACCGGAGACAGGTTTTATTAGACCGATGATATGCTTTAGTAAAGTGGTCTTACCACCCCCACTACTACCCAAAATGATAAAGATCTCTTTTTTCTTTATTGAAAGTGATATGTTGTCCAGAATGATTTTTGTATCATACTTTGCAACTAAGTTATTTATTTCAATTATGTTTTCCAAGAAAGCTCCTAAAAGTCAAAGTAGAAAATTATGCTTAACAATGCATCGGTCATTATAACAGCAAATATGGCAGCAACAACAGATGCTGTAGTAGCTTTACCAACGCCTTCTGCACCACCTTTAACATTAAATCCAAAGTGAGCTCCGATAAGAACGATCAACCAGCTGAAGAGAACACTCTTTAGCATACTTTGCCACCAAAATGAAAGTGTCATTACATCTACTGCTCGGTTAAAGAAAACTATCGGACTCAATTCAAGATAAATAACTGCAATTATGAAGCCGCCAAAAATCCCAATTATATTTGCAAAAATAGTAAGGATAGGTAAGCTTATAGTCATAGCGATCATCTTAGGAGCAACAACATATTTCAAAGGATTTAATGCCATTACTTTTAGAGCGTCAAGCTCCTCAGTTATTTGCATAGTGGATATTTCGGCAGCAATTGCGGAACCACTCCTACCTGCAACAATAATTGCTGTGATCATTGGTCCCATTTCTGTGATCATTGATATGACAATTAGATCAACCAAGTAGATATTTGCACCGAATTGTCTTAGTTGAGCTGCTGATTGTAATGATAGTATTAATCCAATTAAGAAAGCTAAAAGAAAAACTATTGGAACTGCGTTATTACCCATGAGGAGTATTTGTTCATAGATAGATCCTTTTCTTCTCCCGCTCTTGCTGAATATAGACCTTATAGAATAGAAGAATATATCAGCGCTTAAAACAATAAAAGAAATTATCTGAGAAATAAAGTCATTAAATTTTATCACTAAATTCTCAAAACCTGAAGTTACGATAGTTTCTTTTTCATTAAATGATATTAACTTGTCAAATATTTTAATTTCTGCTACTAATTTTTCTGAAAGGGAGAATCTATATTTCTTTTTTATCAATGAATTAACCACAGCTAAAACAGAGTTGTCAAAAGTTTCCACCTTAGAAAGATCGATCTGTACCACAGATATATTTGTACCGTATTTTTTTAGATCATCGATAAAATTGTCGATGTCTGAAATAAGAAATGAATTATCAAATTTGATTATATTTTTTGAAACATTATACATTGAATTGGCTAGTTATTTCGTGAGTTTAGTTATTCAGATAATAAGCGAATTCTAGAGTGAATTTATTATCATAGATCAGGTAGTTGAAAGCAGAATCTTTGATGTAGTTATACTTCAAATTCAGGTTATAATCGATTGATATATATTTAAAAAGCTTAAATACTATATTATTATCCCACTCAAGATCATAATTTTTGTCATCGGATAAATAATATGTAAAATCTGCCTTAGAATAATAGGTTACATTGTTCAAAAAATGGAAATCTGCACCTGCGGAAAAAATTAGTCCGGTGAGATATTTATTTTCCAGTTCGTTGAATATGTGAGTATCGATAGTACTGTTGTCAACATCCTTAACGAATACGTTATCATTGAAGTTTTGGAAAAGACCGATACCTGTACGGATGTATAAGTTTGAGGATGATGATTTTATCAAAGAAAAGTTCAATCCGAATTCCTCCTTCAATTTAAGAGGAGAAAAAGGTTCCGATATTTTTTGAACATCGATATCATTGTAATAAGTTGAATCTCCGTTCTGAGTAACCATTATTACTTCATCGTTAATATCAAAATCAACATCATAATATTCTCCTGAAAATATTTTTGTATCAAGATCAATCTCTGAGTATAATCCGAAGACATTTGTAAAATAATAGATAGCAGTATTTACAAGATTTAATTCATCTGAGCTTATCCTAAGTTTATCAAAGCCGGCTGGTTTTGTACATTGCTCTTCAGCATACTGTGTGAATTTGAAGTAGTAAGGGTTTTTATCATACACAAATTTATTATCTACTTTTCCTGTAAATGTGAAATCTGTCTGAGATTCTAACTCATCAACTTTATTATTATGATTCAGATTGAAAGAACCCTTTACATACAAATAGTTGTTCCAATCTTTTTGAATACTATTTTTATCTTCTAGGAAATCAAGTTCTCCAGCTCCAATAAAGCAATTTGTCAGGCTATTAATAACCAATGTTATTCTACTTAATTCACCTTC
>WTAK01000134.1 GCA_013139625.1 Candidatus Delongbacteria bacterium
CAAAAAAAAATCCTAAAAAAACATTTGTATTATCTTTTTATTTATACATACATTTATCCTCTAAGCTACAGAATCGCTGTGAAATAATAAAAAAGGCAGAAGTATGAGTAACCTTGATCTTTCAAAATACGGAATAAATGATGTAGAAGAGATCTTTCATAATATATCTTATGATGAATTATTTAAGCATGAGACAGATCCATCTTTAGAAGGATATGAAAAAGGTTCCGTGACAGATCTTGGTGCAGTGACGGTAGATACTGGTATTTTTACAGGAAGGTCTCCTAAGGACAAATATATTGTCTGTGAAGGAAGTAGTTGCAAAAATGTTTGGTGGAAAGATGCAGATAACATGGTTTCAGATAATAAGCCTATCTCCGAAGAAGTATGGAATCATCTTTATGGTCTTGGCTCTAAACAACTTTCAGGTAAGAAACTTTATGTTCAAGATGGTTATGCCGGTGCAAATGTAAATACAAGATTAAAGATAAGAGTAGTAACCGAAGTGGCTTGGATGGCTCACTTTGTAAAAAATATGTTCATTCGTCCTACTGAAGAAGAATTGGAAGATTTTGAACCTGATTTTGTAATGCTTAATGCATGTAAGACCTCAAATTCGAATTGGGAAGAGCAAGGTCTTAACAGTGAAGTATTTGCGGTATTTAACATAACAGAAAGATTATCAGTTGTGGGTGGAACTTGGTATGGTGGTGAGATAAAGAAAGGTTTCTTCTCAATGATGAAATACTTTTTACCATTGAAAAAAATTGCTGCGATGCACTGTTCTGCAAATATGGGAGAAGATGGTGATACGGCCTTATTCTTTGGACTATCAGGAACAGGTAAGACAACATTATCTGCAGATCCTAAAAGATATCTCATCGGTGATGATGAGCATGGTTGGGATGATGAGGGAGTTTTCAACTTTGAAGGTGGTTGTTATGCAAAAACGATCGACTTGGATAAAGATAAAGAGCCTGATATTTATAAAGCGATCAAAAGAGATGCGTTATTAGAAAATGTAGTTTTTGATGCAGACACAATGAAAATTGATTTCACGGATACTTCAAAGACTCAAAACGGAAGAGTTTCATATCCTTTATACCATATAGATAAAATTGTTAAACCTATTTCTAAGGGTGGACATCCTAAAAATGTTATTTTCTTAACTGCGGATGCATTTGGAGTTTTACCTCCGGTTGCGAAACTTACAAAAGAACAGACAAAATATTATTTTTTAAGCGGATATACCGCTAAAGTGGCCGGAACAGAAAGAGGTATTACAGAACCGGTTTCAACATTTTCAGCATGTTTCGGCGCTGCATTCTTGCTATTACATCCTACCGTTTACGCAGAAGAACTTTTAAGAAAGATGGAAGAGCATGGTTCAACAGCTTGGCTTGTAAATACAGGCTGGATGGGCGGAGGATACGGAGTTGGTAATAGGATCAGTTTGAAAGCTACAAGAGCGATTATTGATGCAATAATAGATGGCTCACTATCAAAAGAAGAATTTCATCAAACCAATACTTTTGGACTTTATGTTCCTAAGGCAGTGAATAATGTTGATGATGCACTTTTACATCCTAGGGAGTTATGGAGTAATGAAGAAGATTTTTACATAGCTGCAAATGATCTTGCTTCAAAGTTTATTGCTAATTTTAAGCAATATACTAATAATGAAGAAGGTAGAAAGCTAGTAGAATTCGGGCCGCAAGACCGACGGGTAATACCTCGTTCTTAGATTTTGGATATTTAAGTGAGTAGGAAGACCTACCCCTACGGATTTTATTATGGCAGGGTAAATCAAAAGATAATAGTTATTTAATCTCACTTCTTACGCTATGTAATTTCAAATTGATAACATCGCTATAATTTTTAAAATCTTTATCAGTGGTAAAAATGCTGATCTGTCGATTAACAGCAGTGGCACATATCAAAAAATCAATATGTGAACCCTGAATACCTTTTCTTCTGCATATATTGGAAATTTCTGCAGCTTTTTCGTAATCTTTTTGGTCTAAAGGTAGATCGTCGAATGATTTTAATTTATCTCTCAAATTTTTAAACTTTGTTTCATCTGAAATTCCTGATAATAATTCTTGTCGAATAGAACCTATGATTACTACTCTGAATTCATAGATCAATTCTCTCAATTCTTTTACGATTCTCTTCTCATTTTCAGTTAAAGTCTTTTTTCTCAAAGCAAGTGACCAAACTGATGTATCAACTATGATTTTCATTTTCTTGCTCTCAACTTTTTATAATCGTAATCGTTCTCATATTCGATATCGCCAAAAATATCTATAATTTCTTCCTGCTTTCTTCTTTGAACAAATTCCTTGAGAGCCAGATTAACCGTCTCTTTTTTTGTTTTAATGTGTGCGATTTTTTGAGCTAATATCAATAAGCTATCGTCTATTGCAAGATTAGTAGGCATATTTCCCTCCATGTAGTTATGTGTGAAAGATAACACAATGCAATGTGTAAGTCAAGGGATATGATTATTATTTCATTGATTAATTGATATTTATTTTATATTTTGTTTCAGAACGCAATTAAACAAAAGATAATATTATGAAAAAGGTACTTCTAGTAAGTTTACTATTGGTTTTATCAATTAATGTATTTTCTCAAACAGCTGAAGCTCCTTCAGCAGGTGATGGATCTTCGGGTAATCCATATCAGATATCTACATGGCAAAATCTTTACTGGCTCAGTCAAAACGATACATATTATAAATATTGTATTCAGACAAATGACATTAATTTCGGTGAAGCAGAACCCAAGATACAGACCTGGGACAGTCTAAGAGGATTTACACCATTGTATTTGCATAGCTATAACGGTAAAGGGTTTAGTATAGATAGTTTATACATAAACAGACCTACAAAAAATTCGGTAGGATTATTTCAAAGCACTCCAAGATGGAGTGATATCGATAGTCTAACACTTACAAATGTAAATGTTACAGGACTTGATTATGTAGGAGGATTGTGTGGGAGTATCATGGGTAGTGTAAAAGATTGTCACGTCTCAGGCAATGTAACCGGAGATAGTTATGTTGGTGGTTTAGTCGGGGTTAACTCCACTGAAGAAATGCAATTTGAAGAAATTAGAAATTCAGTGAGTACTTGTAATGTAACCGGAATTGACTATGTTGGAGGGTTGGTTGGTATCAACGGAAGTGGTATTTATGATTCTCATTCAACTAATGCCATAATACAAGGAGTTCAATATGTAGGAGGATTTGTTGGAAGAACTTCTTATGATATGATTGATCAGGCACAATATGAAATTCTTCGATGTTTCGCTGCAAATGAAGTAAGAGGAAATACAATGGTTGGAGGGTTTGTAGGTGAGAATTCCGGTACAATTCAAGATTGCTTCAGTAAAGGTGATGTGAATGTAGAAACAGACATAGATAATTCTTGTGGTGGATTTTGTGGTAGAGCTAGGTATACTAATGGGATTGTTAATTGTTATTCAACTGGAAGTGTAAATTATAATTTTTCAGATCCAATTGATAAAGGATTCTTAGGAACATTAGCTTCTGATCCACCAATTCTTCAATCGAATTTCTTTGACAATGAATCTTCCAACCAGTTAACAGATCTAAATAATGCAGCAACAGGTATTCCAACAGGAGAAATGCAAACAGCTTCAACATTTACTGATGCAGGATGGGATTTTGTTGGTGAAACAACCAATGGAACAGATGATTTTTGGGATATAAATGGTGTAACAAACGGAGGATATCCTTTCTTAAGCTGGATGAGCACTTCAATTGACAATCAACAATTGACAATCAACAATTATGAACTACACCAAAACTACCCAAATCCATTTAATCCTGTTACAACTATCAGTTTTTCAATACAGAAAATTCAGAATGTTAAGCTATCTGTTTACAACTCAAACAGTCAGCTTGTTCAAGAGTTAATTAATGAAAAATTATCCAGTGGAAATCATAGTGTTTTTTTTGATGCTCAAAATTTAAATAGTGGTATATACTTTTACACTCTTCAAGTAGATGATAAAAGAATGTCTAATAAGATGTTATTTATAAAATAAAATTGATTTTAGGGTTCAAGATATTGAACCCGTACAAATACAATTTAAAATATTATCCCCTTTTTCCTCTGTTAATTTTTTAACAATATTTGTTTTGTTTTTATGAATGCTACACTATATTGGTATCCTGTAAATAGTGAGTATAACTAATCTTTAATTGAATAAAGGAGTCCTTAAATTGGAAAAAGAAAAACTTTTTAAGGAATTTACACCGGAAGTATCAAAGGCAAAGTGGATGGTCGAAGTAGAGAATGACCTGAAAGGTAAGCCTTATGAGAAGATCTGGTGGAAAACATACGATGGTTTTCAATTTGAACCGTATTACAAGAATGCTGAAACAAAAGATCTTCCACATCTTGGGACTTTACCGGGGCAATTTCCATATCTTCGTGGAAATAAATGCGAAAAAGGTGAAAATTCCTGGGAAATTAGGCAAGAGATATCTAATGCCGATCCTAAAGCAGCAGTAAAGTTCACCGAAGAAGCTTTAAGTAAAGGTGCAGAAGCAATTGATCTTATTCTTCATACTAAGCTGAGAAAGGGATTTGCAAAGTGCAAATGTGTTGGTACAGAATGTGATCCTACAATTCTGAAAGGTATGGCTGTAAATTCTGAGCAGGATATAAAGGATATCGTAACTGCTGTCGGAGAAAAAGGTCTAAATATTACTGCCGGAGTAGTTTCAAAGCAGATATTTGAAATGATCAAAGGAAATTCTGAGCTTTACGGTTCTATCGACAATGATCCGTTGAAAGAACTTTCATTATGCGGTAGTTTTGGTCTCGGAGAAGAAAAAAGATTCTCAGAGATGAAAGAAATATTCGAAGAAACTCTGAAAATGCCAAAGTTCAAAGGTCTTGTAATTTCAAACGATCATTACCATAATTCAGGTGCTACGATCGTTCAAAAGATAGCTTATTTACTTTCATCAGCGGTACTTTACAAAGATAGAATTGCTAAAGATATTTCAATTGATGATTTTTCCGATAATGTTGTGCTTTCATACTCAATAGGTCAAAATTATCTGATGGAGATAGCGGGTCTAAGAGCTCTAAGGTTACTTTGGTCAAATATAGTTAAAGTTTATGATGAAAACTCAGAGACAAAAATTCGTATCCATACAAGAACAGGTGTCATCAATAAGACAAAATATGATGCACATGTAAATATTCTAAGAACTACAACTGAAGCAATGTCTGCCGTGATCGGTGGATGTAATTCACTTACAGTTCTTCCCTATGACATAGCAATAAACGAACCTGGTAGTTTCAGCATGAGAATCGCAAGAAATACTGAACTTATTCTCGGAGAAGAAGCTCACTTTGATAAATATATCGATCCTGCTGCAGGTTCATACTACA
>WTAK01000271.1 GCA_013139625.1 Candidatus Delongbacteria bacterium
GATTGAAGTTTTATCAATACCCTTTCTTGGTGGATCTACTATTATCATGTCATATCCACCTTCCCCGATCTCATTAGATAATACCGCGATATCAGATGTGATAAATTTTGATCTACTATCTTCAACAAATTCGAAAGCTGAGGAATTTATTTCTGCACAAGTTCTATCAATCCCTGGCATATCAGACAGAACTCCGCAACCGGAATATAAATCTAGGATTCTTTTTGGTTCGGTTTGAGAAATAATTTCACTGATATTCTCGAGAATTTTATCGAGTGTTGGAATATTAGACTGGAAGAATGCAGAAGGGGAAACTTTATAGTTACCTTTCGCTGTAGAAAGTTTAACGAATTTATCACCATTCAGGAAAACCGGATCAATAATTGTCAAAGAGTTTGTTCTTGAACTGATCGAGTAAAAGACAGAAGTGATATCATCATTCCTTTTGTAAAGATTGCTAAGAATTCTTTCGATCGGGGCTGATATTTCTTTTACAATTAATCCCACTTGAAATCCGTCTTTTTCTCCACGAATAAAAAGATGCTCAGGTAAAATTTTATCGGGAATATTATCAATAAGGTCTTTAATTTTAAATATTATCTCGTTCATTCCCCTATTTAGAACGACACAATTGGATTTGTAATCAATGATGTCATGTGAGTTCCTTCTATAAATTCCAATTACTATCTCACCGTTTTTTCTTCCTATTGGAAGCACAGCTTTATTGCGATAAGCAAATTGATCAGAATCTATAATTGTGATCTCTCTACCAAATACACCAGATAGAATGTTTTTTTTAATTTCAAGCTGATATGAATATTCAGCATTAAATAAGGTACAACCGGTACAAGAAACATTTTCGCACTTTTGAGTAACTCGGGATTTATTCTCTTCTGTAATCTCAACTATTCTTGCAAACGCTACATTCTTTCCCGGTTTGATTATTTTAACTTTTGCTTTTTCACCAGGGAGAAGTCCGTTAGTAATAATTTTAACTTCATCGTGAAATGAAACAGCTTCACCTTTTTCGTTAAATTCTGTAACAAGAATATCAATGTTGTCATTTTTTTTAATTGGCATTTTATTTTATCCTCGTTATTGTGAAAAAGTAATTATAAAAAAGGGTGAAATAATTTTCACCCTTTTTTCCTTATTGTATATTCTCAGATTCAGGTAATCCGAATTCCTCTACCATCTTAATATCTAATTCTTCAAGCGCATCTAAAATCGAATTATAAATATTTGGAACAACAGGGATATGAACACCTTTTGATATGATCTTACCTTCAAGTATCATTCTAACTCCAACAGCAGCAGGAAGTGCAACAGTTCTTGCAATCGATGTATCCGTTGCAACAGTTCCAAAATCAAGCAAGCTAGACTTTATTACTTCTCGTTTTCCATCGGGGTAAGAAGCTAAGAAAGTATGCTGCATAGCAACCATATCTCTCTCAGTATCACCAACGATCATTTTTTCGATCATGATATCTGAAACTACTTCGAACGGAGAATCTTCTTCTTTACCGATTTTTTTATAACTGAAAAGTCCAACCCATTCGAAAGCATCAAGAATTCTGTTTTCAGTAGAGATATTTAAAAAATCAGCAGTCTTTTCTCTGATATTATCTGAGTTGTCAGCTCCGATTTTCACAGCCAGCATATCGGCATAGCTTTTTCCACTGAGGTCTATCTTATCGTAGGATAGTAAGTCACATTTCTTCATTGCATCAAAATTCTCACACCATCTGTCATACCTGAATGTACCTCTAAAAATAGTCTTTGTCTCAGGAATACCGTAAAGTTCTATGTAAGGTAATGAATCTCTGTTAGGATAAACATAAAGTTTTCCTACATCAGGAAAATTAACAGAGAAAGGATCTTTGAAAAGGTTTTCAGTTGGAACATAAACTTCTTTTCCTTTTAGCAGGAATTTACCATCATTATTTCCGGCCATTACAACACCTTTCGGTGCCCATGTGAATTTATAATTAAATGGGTTCTTCTCAACTTCAGGTGCAACTATTGCTCCGGTAATAGAATAGAATTCTTCAACTTTTCCATCTTTGTCATGTATGTGGTCAATAATCCTCATTGCAGACATGTGATCAATACCCGGGTCAACACCAAGTTCGTTCAGGATAATGATATCCGCATCTTTAGCTTGTTGGTCAAGTTCATACATCTCAGGTTTAACATAAGATGTTGTTACCATATTTTTTTTATGCTTTATGCAAAGCTTGGCAACTTCCACATGGAATGCATAGGGAAGAAGACTAACAGTTAGATCATGCTCAGAAACTAATTTTTCCATCAGCTCTTTATCCTCAACTATGTCAAGGTAGACACTTTTACCTAGAGGATTATTTCCAATAACTTTTTCACTGTTCTCAGGAGTATTTGAGGCTACAGTGATCTGAATTTCTTTTTTCAGCAAATATTCAAACATTGGTTTTGATACCATTCCGGCACCAAGTATCAGTACTTTTTTCATTATACTTTCTCTCACATTAGTTTAACGTTATTACAGTGGGCGTATGTTGATACGCCCCTACTTACTTTATAAATTCTTCCATATATTCGTAATCAGGTGTGAATTTACCTTTATGAAGTATTAAAGCTCGTTTTATCGGAGCCGGTAAGTCAAGCTCTTCAAAAGATACATCAAAATCAGCTTTAGCTATCTGTGGTATAAACGGTAGTAGTGCATTACTGAAAAATTCAGAAGCTTCTCTAGGTAATTCACTTGGAAGAATATCAACCGTCATCATATGAATACCCTCACCTTCATATCCGTCTTCGATAGTGTTTGTTTTAGGATCATATACAAAGATAGGATTTTCAACCAGTGCACCTTTTTCGGTACATTCGATAGAACCGTTAACATCACAAGTAATATCACCGATGATCTTAAGCTTATGTTCTCCGTGGTAATTTTTTTCAAGATAATCTTTTGTAACTATGATAGGATATTCATCAGTCCAATACATACAGTTCATTAATATTGTTAACTTAGGAATATATTGTTCAAAATCGCTTACATATTCAGAAGGGTTATCGTAATAGTGTTGTAATTCAAATGGTTTTCCTGTTTTATGAACTGAAAGATTTCCTTCCTTGAAAACAACTTTATAAAGTAAGTTATTAGGTAGATCAGGATTGTTTTCAATTTCGATCAATTCAGCAGGAGTAATTTCTTTGACAGGAAGTAGGTCATATATTTCCTGAGCACCGATAGAAACATTTCCGTAACCTGTAAATCCTGTTACAAAAGGTGTGAGTTCTTTAGAAAGACCATTCTTTTTAATATCTTCACCGATCTCTCTAACGACAGCTTTAACTTCTTCTAATGAATTATAGGTGTAGCACTGATTTAATTTAGTGAAAGGATTATCAATTCCTTGATGCTTAAGTCTTAATCCTAATGCCCAGATAGTATCGATCATTCCAGCAAGACCTGCAAATTTTCCAAAGAAAATTAGTCTTCTACCATTCTCGTCAGCGATCTTTTCATAATCAATTATGTTTACTCTTTTCTCAATCATCTTTCTAAGAATACCCATGTTGTAATCTTGACCTTTGATAGTATGTGAAAAGAAAATATAAGTCTTCTCATCTTCAAACCATTTTTCGACGATCTCTTTTACTCCGATTATAAGTTCACAATCTTTGAAATCTCCGGTTAAATTAGCGCCTGCTTTAACAAATTCTTCATCCTTAAAAATTCTTTTTTCGGAAGGTTCAACATTAAATTCGATCCCGAATTCTTTATTTAATTTTTTAACATGATCAGGAACAAGCGGGACTCTTCTTTCAGCTGTAAATTTATCTTCATATCTAATACCTATCTTTTTCATGGATCTCCCTATAGTTACATTTTCAAGTAAGAAATTTATTTTTGCTCTATGCCATTGTCAAGGTAATTTATTAAAACCAAAAAACAAAAAATCCAGAATATTGAACAGCTTCCTAATTTAGTGGATATGATTAGAAAGGTCGGTAATAAGTTGAATTATGAGACTGGTAAAGCCAACCAAAACACCTAAATTTCTCTGCAAAATCTGAACGCGAAATAGATGTGAGATACATCATGAAGTGCAAAAAAAGGTATAGTAAAAATGTTTAAATTAAGCATTAAAGCACCCCTATGTGTACTATTTTCTTGACTGATTATTTATCTTGAAAATTAAACCCTTAGGAGAGCTGAAAGTTAAGATTGTAAGATAGGTAACAATATGAATAAAACCGTTTATATATTACAGAAATTTAAAGATTCACAAGAGTTTCATTTATTTGAGGGAAAAATAGATGATGAAAATAATATTTGTAGTAGTAAGACAGGTAAATCTATTTGTGGTAAAGTTAAACTTGATGCTAATGCAAAATGTGAATTTGTATGTGAGGATGAGGATCATTCAAGATATAAGTGCTATTTGCTGGAAAAAAAAGTTTGTGGAACATGTGTAAGTCATTTGTATGGGAAATTTGAATAATGTGGTGGAGGAAATAAAATCAATCGGAGAAATTCATGGATCCAGAAAAGTTTGTTACACAGGCTATAATGGCCATTACAGCAACACTTGCCAAAAAGGGAATAGATGTCACTATCGACAAGGTAAAAGAATTAATTGCCAATATATCAAAGCAAAATCCATCGTTGCGAGGTCAATTTAATATAGATGAAGTTGCCTCAAAGATCCAAGTAACTACGGGTAACGTTGGGCGTATTGCATATAACGAAGAAACATTGGCACGCTATCTCGAAATCCCTATTCCTGACATAGCAACTCTTAATACAAACAATATTGAGATGAATGTTTTATATGACCATGTTAGGTTAGAAACTGAATTTGGAGAATGGCTGTCAGAATGGGGGTATAAGGTTCAACTTGGTGAAACATTGACGGGTTTGAGGGGAATCGAATATACGCCTGATGTATACGGGGTTCTTAGTACTCTTCACGGACAATATGAAATATGTATCAGTTTTGTTTGTGACAATCCTCCAAATGAAGATCGTGTATACTCATTGCTAGGCAAAATTGAGGCATATGCTGAAGGTAAAAAGTCATTTGACACAGGTGATATATTTATTATTATTTCTCCAAATCGATTTACACAAGGAGCTATTAATGCGATTGCACTCCAGAATGAACAAGAGCATTATTACGTTTTCACATTGGATGGTGGAGACATATATGTGCTAGAAAACTCAAGATCCCCTAGCGAACAACTTGATGAGTTGCGAGATAAAGTTCGAGAGGCTGAGGAACAGTCAAAACGTGCAGAAGGTAAGAGGGTGTTATCGCAATAGAAAAAAAGTAGATGTTCGGTAATTACTGATAAAATGTGTTGTCGTTTCTCGTCCTTGAATGATGGTGCATTATTGTTTATATTGTTATGATGTAGTTTCGACTAGAAAACAAAACAACTTGACATTGAACAAATAATTAGATAGTTTGTTACTATCACGAGAATAAACTAAAATATAGAGGTATAGCCTAGAAAAGAAATAAGTAATCTTTAAAATACTAAGATAATTAGCTTAAATTATCTTGTCTTCTTATTAAATTACCACTTTAGTATCCAACGAGACAAGAGAAGAAGCGAGTGTTCTATATAACTGTTATAGGGCACCGCCTCTTTGTATCTTGTTGGAGGGTTGTGGTAAACCTAATAAGAAAGATATAACAGAGTAACGGTGTCCTTTATTTTATTTGCATGTAAAAGACACCTTAAGAATTTCAAAGGAGGTGGTCTTTTATGAATGTGGTAGAATAAGTGGAAAGGAACACAAATTCAAAAAAATAAAAACAAACTAAGGAGAAGGAATAAATGAAAACTAAATTACTATTATTCGTATTTCTCATACTATTCATACCTGTACAGGCTATGTCAGGCAGTGTGGATATTCAACCTGAAATTGAAGAATATAAGATAACTCAGGAAGAACTTCATAATTTAGCTGTGAACTACTATAAATTCATGTACGGAGAAGAACATGAATGGAAAGGGATAAATAGAAAAGAGGGTGAAGATATAATTAAAGATATTACACCTTTGAAAGATGGAGAACTTACGGTTGCATACATGGTTAACTATAATCCAGATGGACATGTTCAAATTATTGCACATAAAAATTCTTATCCTTTTGACAGACACGGAGGTGGATACTATTACTTTAATGTGGATTCAACAATTATTAAGGAAATAGATATTGAGGATAAGTGGTTTCATCCTATTGAGAGGAGCGGATTAAGAATGATAAGAGATCGGGTAATAAATAAAGTAGCTCCGATAGCAAAAGAGCAAGTGTTATTAGATAAATTCCTTG
>WTAK01000455.1 GCA_013139625.1 Candidatus Delongbacteria bacterium
CGGACTTTTCATGTTCATGCCTTTAATCTTTGGATCAATGTATTTTCAGAATTTCTCATTTACAGGTGATATGATCCTGATAATGTATTTCCAGTTCTTTGGAATGCTGGGAATGGCAATGGGAGCCGGAGAAGCCGGTCAACCAAATTCTATAATAGGAATTAGTAGAGGACTTGCTCAATTCACAGTAGCTGAAATACCATTTACATTAGCAATAATCGCGATTGCAATTCAATATGATACTTTAACTATTAGTGGTATTGTTGCAGCACAGCAGGGCGGAATTATGAACTGGACGATGTTCCAGAATCCAATTGCTACTTTAGCAGGAATGTTAGCTTTCTTGGGAATAATGCGTCATGCACCATTTAATGTTGTTATGGCTCCTCAAGAAATACCGATCGGTCCTCCAACAGAATATCATTCAACTTACCTAGGAATGCTTCAATCTAATAGAGCAATACTTCATGTTGTTGAATCAGCATTGTTCATGAATTTATTCTTCGGTGGAGCTACAAGTTGGTTAGAATTAATAGTAAAAACATTCTTCATATATTTCATCACAGTATTCGTGGGAGTCGTATTCCCTAGATTCAGAGTAGATCAATCGGTAAGATGGTTTATAAAGGTGCCATTAGTGGTTGGTATCCTAGGTGTAATATATGCAATGTATTTTGTTTAATTCAATAATAATAGAGGTTTAAATAAATGACACGAATGTATGATTTAAAAAAGAGAACTGTAACTGCACCAGATGGTGAAGTATTTACAGTTGATCCGATGAAAGATTACTTTTGTGATAAACGACCGGAAGTTCAAGCTCCCGCTCATCCTGTAATTGAAAAGTTCTTCAATTGGGCAAGATCAAACTCACTATGGGTATTAGGATGGGGAACAGGTTGTGGTAGTATGGAATTACCACCATTGACAACACCAAGATTCGATATGTTCAGATATGGTGTTCAGATGAGAGCTACTCCAAGGCAATCGGGCGTATTTATCATATCAGGATATTTAGCTGTAAAAACTCTGAAAAGAGTTATCAGAGCTTATGAGCAAATGCAGGGTCCAAAATATATAATAGCATTAGGCAGTTGTACTATAAACGGTGGAATGTACTATGATAGTTTCAATACTATCAATAGACTCGATCATTATATTCCTGTTGATGTTCACATTACAGGATGTATGCCAAGACCGGAAGCAATTCTTTCAGGGTTCGTTGAATTGAAGAAAAGGATCAGAGCAGGTAAGGCTGAAGGTGCTAATGATTATGCTGAGAGATTTGATTGGTATAAGGGTAATCAGAAAAAGGTCATTAAAGGCTGGGACATGCCTGACTATAATTGGTAATTTTTTTACCACAGAGGACACAGAGGTCACAGAGATGTAGGGGAGGGTTTCTAACCCTCCCCAAACAGTGAATAAAATAAGGTTATAGAATATGAAAGAGATATTAGAAAAAATTAAGACCAAATATGAAGTTACAGATGTTCTTCAGAAGAGAGCTGATCTTCTGTTCTTTACTATAGACAAGAAAATGGTATTGGATATTCTGAATTATTTGAAAGAATTGGAAGGTTTTACTCATTTAGTTATGCTATCCAGTGTTGATTGGTTGGAAGAGAATAAATTTCAGCTTACTTATATAATAAATCATCCTATCAATAAGCATGATATTGCGATAAGAGTTGATCTTAACAGAGATGAAGCGACGATGGATTCTATCCATCATATTTGGATCCATGCTGAAACTGACCAAAGAGAAATTAAAGAATTGTTTGGTATAGATTTCCCTGGCAGCCCTGGTGTTGATGAAGATTTTGTTCTTGAAGATTGGGATGAGATACCACCTATGAGAAGAGATTTCGACACTTTGGAATATTCAGAGAGAACTTTCTTCCCTAGAGATGGAAGGAAGACTTACGATACAAAAGAATACATGAAGTCCAAATTATATCCGGATGACAAACAATAACCTGAGGTTTATAGATGTTCAGTATAAAAGAAGACAGATCGAAATTTCCAACTAAAAAAGCAGATGGAACTCTAGACATAGATCTTGATTCACAAAAGTATGTAAAGATCTGGCAGGGACCGAATCATCCCGGTATTACAGGTAATATGGCTTTAGAGCTAACTGTTTCAGGTGATGAAGTAGTTCAATCCAAAACACATGTTGGGTATTTGTACAGAGCATTTGAAAAATTGATGGAAAGAAGAAAATTCATTCAATGTTTTCCAATCTGTATCAGAATGTGCGTTCCTGAGCCTGATATCAATGAATATTTACTTGCTGCGTCTGTTGAAGAACTTGGAGGTATCGAAGTTCCTGAAATGGCTGAGTGGCTTAGAACTCTTGTATTAGAAATGGCGAGAGTTACGATATTACTCAGAGGAGTTCCCGGACAAGGTGGTACTATGAGTCTTGGTATGGGAGTTCAATGGGGAGTTTATGTTAGAGATCTTATGCTGGATAGATTCGAAGAACTTACTGGTGGTAGAGTTTACCATATGTACATTGCTCCGGGTGGAGTGAGAGGTCTTTTACCTTCTGGTTTCAAAGATAGAATGGAAGAAGTTTTAAAGAAAGTAGATGAATTTGTAGTTGATATAGATAACTTAATGTTCAATAATGCCGTTTTTAAGGTAAGAACTAAAGGTGTTGGTATTATTGATAAAGATTGGATCGATCAATACAGTGTTGTAGGACCTAATGCAAGAGCTGCGGGAATCATGAGAGATGTTAGAAAGGATTATCCATATCTAAAATATGACCAATTGGATTTTGAACCTCATACTGAAACTGATTCGGATATTTATGCAAGATCAAGAGTAAGATGGCATGATCTTCAAACATCAGTAGATCTTATTCGTCAAATCATGGCGAAAATGCCTGAAAAAGGTGAGATCAGAGCTAAGACTCCTAACGTTCTTCACTGGAAAATACCTAAAGGCGAAACTTATCAGAGAATAGAGTCATCCAGAGGTGAATATGGTTTCTATATGGTTACTGACGGTAGTGCTTATCCTAGAAGGATAAATCTAAGAGGACCTAGTTATAATTCAGCAATGGTATTACTTGAAAAAATGCTTGTAAACGCTAATATATCAGATGTTTCATCATTGATGGTATCATTAGCTACATGTCCACCAGAGATAGAGAGATAAAAATAGTGACAAGTGGTTAGTGATTAGTGGTAAGTTAAAATCAAAAGATTAAAAGATTGAACCACAGAGAACACAGAGTTCACAGAGAAAAGAATATACTGTAGGGTCGGGGTTTACCTCCGACCTAGAACGAGAATAAGACTTGAGATAGAGGATTAAAATGAGTATAAAAGATATATTATCACCATTTTCAGCTTGGAAAAAAGTAATTAAAGATCCTGTTACTGTCAAAGATCCATTCAATGACAGACCGGGAGCTCCAAGATATAGAGGATTTCATAAGAATGAGTTAGATAAATGTATCGGCTGTGGTGCCTGTGAAGAAATTTGTCAGAATGCTGCAATTGATATGGTTCCTGTCGAAGGTATTGAAACAGTCGAAGGGGACAGTGGATTGAGACCTATGGTTGATTACGGTAGATGCTGCTGGTGTGCTCTCTGTGTTGATATTTGTTCAACGAATTCGCTGACTTTATCTAATGAATATACCTGGATCGACTCAGACCCGGATGTTTTTAGATTTATTCCCGGCTATGATAAGAAGGAATGGGATAATAGTAAACTTGGATGGACTAAACCTAAAAACTATGATCTCAACACTTATGAAAGAGTTGAGATGAAAGAGCTTCATCCTGAGGAAAGAGATAAATCATTTATTGAATTTGTAAAAGGTTATTCAAAAGAACAGGCAGAAGCTGAGGCGGACAGATGTATTGATTGTGGTCTTTGTACTGCAACTTGCCCTGCTCATATGTCTATTCCTGAATATATCAAAGCTATTAGAAATGATGACATGGAAGAAGGTCTTAGAATAATGTATGAAACTAATCCTTTACCTGAGATATGTGGTAGAATTTGTACTCATAAGTGTGAAACTGTTTGTGCTATCGGTCACAAAGGTGAACCATTGTCAATACGATGGCTGAAAAGATATATTGCTGATCAAGTACCTGAAAGTAAATACAAAGAAGTTCTGGAACAAGGTTTGGAAATTACTCCGAAGAGTAAAAAAGTGGCTATAATCGGTTCAGGTCCATCAGGACTTTCAGCGGCATACTATTTATCAAGAATGGGATATGCAACTAAGATATTTGAGTCACTACCTGAAGCCGGAGGTATGATGAGATATGGTATTCCTTCGTATCGTCTTCCTTACGATCAGATAGATAAAGACATCAATTATATCTTATCATGTGGCGTTGAGATCGAATATAATGTAAAAATTGGAAAAGATATTACTATAGAACAACTTGAAAAAGATTATGATGCAGTATTCTCAGGTACAGGACTTCACTTAGGTAGAAGTACAAGAATTCCGGGTTCTGAACATGAAAATGTTTTCTTTGCAACTGATCTTCTAAGAGAAATTTCACTGGGAACTGAGATCAAAGTCGATGAAAAGATAGTTGTTATTGGTGGTGGTAATGTTGCAATGGATATTACCAGATCACTTGCTAGGCTTCAAAATCAGAAGTATGGTAAAGTAGATGTATTGGCGACTTGTCTGGAAGCTGAAGATATTATGCCTGCTGATAGGGAAGAGGTTGTTGAAGCCAGAGAGGAAAAAGCAATTGTGGATCCGGGATGGGGTCCTAAAGATATTAAGATCGAAAATGGTAAAATTAAAGGTTTGAATGTTGTTAAATGTCTTTCTGTGTTCGATGATGAAGGTAGATTCAGTCCTAAATTTGATGAAGATAAAAAGAAATTCTTCCCAGCAGAAATGGTCGTTGAATCAATTGGTCAAGGCATGGATCTAACTTACATTGATTCTATCAAAGACAAACTTGAATTCAGTGATAGAGGCAGAATTGTTGTAAATGAAAAGTACCAATCATCACTTCCTTGGTTCTTCGTTGGTGGAGATATTATTAAAGGTCCTGATGTAATCAATGGAATTGCGAATGGTCATATCGCAGCAAAAGGTATTGATGAATTTTTAAATAAGAAATAAATATAATCCCGAAAAAGCTCTCCAAAATGGAGAGCTTTTTTTGCTCTTAAGACTTGGAATTATCTAATACTATATGTACATTTGTAATTGTTGTAGATTTTGCAATGGAATTAATGAAAGAAATAAAATATAGGGGTAACTATGAAAGCCATGAAACTACTAATAATTGTACTATTTATCAGTGCAATACAATTGTTTTCTCAATTTCCGGGTACTGCACTAGAATTTGACGGAGTTGATGAATTTGTATCAATCTCAGATAACGCATCGTTAGATATTACCAATGCAATAACAATTGAAGCTTGGATATATGCAAATACATGGAAAGCAAACCACTGGGATGGAACTATAGTTGGTAAGGACGGAACAGACAAAACGGGTTATAACTTACGATGTGGTGATAATGGAAGCTTAAGCTTTGTTAATGGGATTGCAGGAGACTGGCCGGAAGCAGTATCCTCTCAAATAATGTCAACAAATGAATGGTATCATGTTGCAGGAGTTTATGATGGAAGTAGTCAGAAGGTATATATAAATGGTGAGTTAGTTGCAGAAAATTTATCTTCAGGTACTATTGGTGTAAATACTAACAATCTTCAAATAGGAGATTCTCAGGGATATCCCGGTAGATTATTTGATGGCAAGATAGATGAAGTTCGTATTTGGAATATTGCAAGGACTGAAACCGAGATCCAAGACAATATGTATTCCTCTTTAGACGGTACAGAAACTGGGCTTATTGCATATTATGAACTGGATGAAGGAACCGGAATGATAGCAGGGGATACTGCAGGAAGTAATGACGGAACGCTAACTAATATGGAAGAAGAAGATTGGGTAGGCTCAATTCCTCCACCATCGGTTGTATTACTTTCCAATCCGGGTTCATTTACGCTAGTAACTGGAAATTTTAATGGAATAGATGTAGGACAGTATTCTTCACCAACTATTGCGGATATTGATGGCAATGGCTTGTTTGATATGTTAGTGGGTGAAGGAAATGGTAATGGTAACATAAACCATTATGAGCAGAATGCTATTAATAACACAGAATTTACACTTGTAACAGAAAGTTTTAACGGAATTAATGTGGGAAATATATCTGAACCAATTATTATCGATATAGATGGAGATAGATTACTGGATATGCTAGTTGGGGAATGGGATGGTAATATAAACCATTACGAACAAAACTCTCTAAATTCTACCTCGTTTACACTTGTAACAACCTCTTTTAATTCAATTGATGTAGGTTATAGTTCAGCTCCAACCTTTACCGATTTGGATGGAGATGGATTACTGGATATGCTAGTTGGAGAATATGATGGGAATATAAATCATTACGAACAAAACTCTCTAAATTCTACATCATTTACATTAGTAACTGCAAACTTCAATTCAATAGATGTGGGCCGTAGCTCTAAACCAACCTTTGCCGATCTAGACGGAAATGGTTTACTTGATATGCTTATTGGGGAAGACGGTGGGAATATAAACCATTATAAGCAGGATGCAGAAAATTCTCTTTCCTTTTCACTTATAACTGAGAATTTTAATGGAATTAATTTAGGACTTTATGGTAATCCGATATCAATAT
>WTAK01000300.1 GCA_013139625.1 Candidatus Delongbacteria bacterium
GGTGATAATTTCTTCAGTATTTCAGAACCTGATTTTGAAGGAAATATTGTTGGAGACTGGAATATGTCTATTTTCAAGCAACCAACTTTAGTTTATTTTAATGCAGATGGTACTTGGTCAGATCCAATTTATTCAGGTACTTGGGAAATGGTAGGTAATGGGATAAGATGGGATGTTGTATTACCAGAAGATCAATCAACTGCGTATGCTTTGGGTATAGTTGAAGCTAATGAAATGGTTGGTACAGTTGTAGATCCCTTTGAATCTCCCGCTGATTGGTATGCAGAGAGAATTACACCTGAAGTTTTAACACCAAATGGTGGTGAAGTTTGGATGCACGGAACTCAAGATTCGATTAAATGGGACGATTCAATAACAGGTAATGTAGTTATAAGCCTTGCGGATTCAGTAGGTGTTGTTCAAGAAATTGTAACAGTTAGTGGAGATCTTGGATTTTATGTATGGACAGTTCCGGTGAGCATAGAGCCGGGTGCTGCTTATCTGATCAGAGTTGCGAAAGAGAGCAATGGTGAAGCTTTCGATGAAAGTGATAATTATTTTATGATTTCAAATACAGATGTAGTAGATATTCTAGGAGACTGGGATATGCAAGGGGCATGGAAGTGGACAACTATATGGACATTTAATAGCGATGGTACTTGGACGAATGCTTTTCCTGAGTATGGTACTTGGGAACTGACAGGTAACGGTTTAAGATGGGACTATGATACTTTTGATACTTATTATATTGGAGTCGTAGATATAGATAAAATGTCTGGAAGTATGGTTGAAAGTAGTGGAATAGTAGGTCAAGGTTGGGACGGTCAAAGACTACTTGATATTACGTATCCCAACGGTGGTGAAGTATTTGATCGTGGAGATGTAATTACAATAACTTGGACAGATAATCTTTCTGCAGATTATGTGAATATTGACCTTTATGAAAATAATGTATTTGTTCAATCCTTATTCTCAAATACGATTAATGATAATGATCAGAGCTGGACAATTCCAGTAGATCTTACTATAAGTGCAAATTACAAAATAAGAATAACAAGCACGACATCAGATATTTATGACGAGAGTGATGCTTTTTTTACTATTCAGTGATATAAAATATTTTAGCTGTTATGATAGACTAATCAATATTGATAAACAAAAAACCCCGCATTTGCGGGGTTTGAATTCTACACTGACAATGCTTTATACATTCCGAGATCATCACGATCAATTGTCTTGATCTTATTGAATTTCTCTGTATTCTCAGGTTGACCTTTTTTGATATATACTTCAGCTATAGTTTTAAACTTACTATCTCTATCAGCATCAAGTACCAACAAGTGTCCCATAATAATATTTCCTGCCATTTCCACAAGTCTTCTTGAATGGAAATCCAAGAATTCATTATCCTCAGGAGCTTCTACTAATTTAATAGCTTCAACATATTCATTTTTCATTTCTTTCAGATGCTTAACAAGGTATTCTAAATCAGGAGCGACTTTAGCGCTCTGGTATTCTTCCATCATTTCGGTGAAAAGGCAGCTTGTAACACCTCTGATAGCAGCAAGAACTTGAAGCTGAGTTGTACCTTCGTAGATAGAAGTTATCCTCGCATCTCTGTAAAGTCTTTCAACAGGGAAATCTTTCATAAATCCTGTTCCACCATGGATCTGAATAGCATCGTAAGCTATAGAATTACAATATTCACTTGTAAGTCCTTTTAGCAATGGTGTGTAGAAACCGGCTCTCTTTTTATATTTTTTCATTTCTTGTTTTTCTTCAAGAGTCAACTTTCTTTCTTCTTCGATCTCCTCATAAACCTTGTACATATCCACAAATCTTGCAGTTTCATAAAGCAATGTTCTAGATGCTGCGACCTTTACTTTCATATCTGTAAGCATTTCATAAACACCAGGGAATTGATCAATAGTTTTTCCAAACTGAGCTCTTTCTTTAGCATATTTCAAGGCTTCTCTATATGCAGCTTCAGCAATGCCAACAGATTGAGCACCAATACCTAATCTTGCTCCATTCATCAATGCCATTACATATTTTATAAGACCAAATTTTCTTTTTCCGATCAGAATACATGGAGCATCTTTGAAAACCATTTCACAAGTAGGTGATCCGTGAATACCCATTTTATTTTCAATTCTTCTTATTTGAACCGTATCATCTCTATCGTACAAGAACATTGAAAGACCTCTACCGTCCTTTGTACCGTCTTCAGATCTTGCAAGAACAAGAGAAAGTTCAGCATTACCGTTAGTAATAAATCTCTTAACGCCATTCAATTTCCAAGTGTTAGTAGCTTCATCTAGGTGAGCTTTTAAATTTACAGCTTGAAGATCTGATCCTGCGTCAGGTTCTGTAAGGATCATAGCACCCGTAGCTTCTCCCGAAGCAAATCTAGGAAGAAAATTCTTCTTTACTTCTTCATCTGCAAATGCATTTATAGTTTCTGCAATATCCTGAAGGCCGAATAGATTCATTAAACTGGCATCACCTCGTGAAACCATCTCGACAGCCATATTATATGCTGTTGCAGGAAAATTAAGACCACCATATTTTCTAGGTAAAGTCATTCCTGTAAGTTTTGCTTGTTTTAGAGCTAACATGTTTTCATCAGTGCCTTTTGCATAATGAACCCTATTGTCTACCAAAGTAGGACCTTCTTCATCAACGCTTTCAGCATTTGGATCTATGATATCACCACAGATCTCACCGACGATACCAAGAACTTCACTATAATTATCTAAAGCATCTTCATAGTTGTGTGGTTTAAGATCATCAGGACTTAAACCGTCACTATCGTGGTATTCATTTTCTGTGATCTTATAATTTCTTTCTTTTAGATCAACAATAATTTTCATCTTTGGGTTATTCAGATGAAACTTAATATCTTCATTATCTGTATAAAAATTTGCCATAATTAAATACCCCTATTTAGACTGTTCCTTGTAGTATTGATAACACTTTATTTAGATTGCTCTCTATAGTATTTTGCCATCTTTGGTATCACTGAATTCCAATCACCGGTTATAGCAATATCAGCTATCTGATTGATCGGTGCCTCAGGATCATTGTTTATAGAAATTATCTGAGATGATTCTTCCATTCCGGCTGTGTGCTGAATTGCTCCTGAGATCCCTACTGCTATATAAAGTTTAGGTCTTACAGTAACTCCTGTTTGACCAACTTGTCTTTCATGTCCTGCAAATCCGGCATCAACGGCAGCTCTTGAAGCACCTATCTCAGCTCCAATAGTCTTTGCAAAATCTTTTAGCTGAGCAAATCCATCCTTTGACCCAATTCCAAATCCACCACAAACGATTATCTGAGCGCCTGTAAGATTTACTTTCCTAGGTTCAATGTGTCTTTCGATGATCTTTACAGCAAAGTTAACTTTATCCAAGATATTTTTCACATCAATAGAAATGATCTCACTATTATAATCATCTGCAACGATCTCTCTTTTCATTACACCTTCACGAACTGTAGCCATCTGAGGTTTAGTCTCAGGATTCACAATAGTTGCCACAATATTACCACCGAATGCAGGTCTGATCTGATATAGAAGATTCTTATATTCTGTTTTTGATTTTGCATCAGTATAGTCACCGATAACAAGATCAGTACAATCTGCCGTAAGACCACATTTTAATGTTGATGCGATCCTTGGTGCCAGATCTCTTCCAATAGAAGTTGCACCTACAAGTACAATTTGCGGTTGGCTTTTTTCTAAAATATTTTCAAAAATAGCAGTATGAGGTAAGGTAGTATAAGGATAAAGTCTTTTATCTTCTGCCTTATAAATTATATCAGCTCCATAAGGTTTGACCATTTTATCAAATACATCAAGATTTTCACCAATGAGAACAGCTTCAAGTTTACACTTAAGTTCATCTGCAAGCTTCCTTCCCTTAGAGAGCAATTCAACACTTACATCGGCTACTTTTTGCTCTTCAATTTCGCAATAAACTAATACATTATTCACATTTTACCCCAATGTATGGTTATTAATTAATTCACCCATTAAACTTTTAATATCGTCATCATTATCCTCAAGCTTCATCGAATCTTTAGCTGTATGAACGACATTTTGAATAGTTTTTACTTTTGTCGGAGAACCTGCCAGACCGATCTTTACCAGATCACAATCAAGGTCATCAAGGCTGATCTCTTCAATATTTAAAAATGCTTTATTCTTTATTTCCTGACCTAAATAATCATCATCTAAAGTTTGAAGTTCGGTAGGAGTCTTTGCATGCTTATATTTCATAAATAATTTAGCATTCTTAGGTCTGCAAGCTTTTGCAGATCCATGAACGGTCAATAAAACAGGCAAAGTACATTCAACTTCTTCAACACCTCTTTCAAGTCTTCTTTTTACAGTGATCTTATCTTTAGTGATGGAAGTTATTTCTTCCGCATAAGTTATTTGAGGTATATTAAGTTTTTCAGCCGTTTGCGGACCAACTTGAGCAGTATCACCGTCAATAGCTTGTCTTCCGGATAGAATAATATCATATTTTCCAATTTTCTCAATTGCTTTTGAAATTACATAAGATGTTGCCAAAGTATCAGCACCTGCAAATCTTCTATCAGTAATCAAATAACCTTTGTCGGCATTTCTATAAAGACTCTCTCTAATAATATCCGCAGCTCTTGGAGGTCCCATTGTTAAAATTATAATTTCAGAACCTGGATTTTTTTCTTTTATCTGCAATGCTTGTTCAAGAGCATTAAGATCATCAGGGTTGAAAATAGCAGGCAAAGCAGACCTATTCACTGTGCCATCAGCTTTCATTGCATCATTTCCGACATTTCTTGTGTCAGGAACCTGTTTAGCAAGAACAATTATTTTAAAAGCCATTCTTTCTCCTTATTATTGTGGAAATTTGTATTAATCCATAAATATAGTAAAAAGATAAAACTATGGCAACTGTTAAAAAGGGAGTAGTGATACATTCTCCATTGTTCATTGTCAATTAACAAAACGCACTTTCCTATTATCTTGACATTCATGACCCATTTGCATATATTTTTCTACAGAATCATTAATCATTCGAGGCTAAAAAATGTCTAAATTGATGGCAAGTGTTGCAGGTATTAGAGGTATTGTAGGAGATTCGTTCACACCGGATGTTATAGTTAAATATATTTCAGCATTTTCAAGATTTTGTAAACCCGGAAAAATAATTGTAGGAAGAGATACAAGACCATCGGGAAAAGTTATATCTGATATAGTCTGCTCTGTTCTAAATATGTGTGGAAGGGATGTGATTGATATTGATATTGCTACGACACCAACTGTTGCTATGGGAATAAAATTTTACGAGGCAGCAGGCGGAATAGCTATAACTGCAAGCCATAATCCTTCGGAGTGGAATGCTTTAAAATTCATGAATCATGATACTTTATTTTTGAATGAAGAACAAGGATCTCAATTAAATACTTTTTTAAATCAAGATGATCCTCAATATGTGGGCTTTGAAGAAATTGGCAAAACTGAGTTGATCATCGAAGAGATAAGGAAATATCATATTCAGCAAGTTTTGGATATACCATATATAACAAAATCTGATATAAGAAAAAAGAATTTTAAAGTAGCGATTGACTGTGTGAATGGAGCCGGAAGTGTAATTCTAGCAGATCTTTTAATCGATTTAGGTTGTAGTGTTGCAAAGATAAACTGTACACCTAATGGAATATTTCCACATGGGGCAGAGCCGTTACCGGAGAATCTAACTGAGATATGTGACTTTATCAAAGAAGGTAATTTTGATATAGGTATGGTTGTTGATCCTGATTCAGATAGATTAGCATTGATCTCCGATGCCGGTGTTCCTCTGGGAGAAGAATATACTTTGGCTATGGTTGCTGACCTTTTACTGGATAAGATAAATACAGATATTGTAATTAATGTATCTACTTCAAGGGTAGTAGAGGACATTGCAAAGAAAAATTATAAAAAAACTTTCAGGACAAAGGTTGGAGAGATAAATGTTTCTACTGAAATGTTGAAAAGAGGTTGTAAGATCGGTGGAGAAGGTAACGGAGGTATTATTTTACCTGAAATTCATCCGGGAAGAGATGCTTTGGTAGGTGCTGCATTGATCTTGCAGTATTTATATGAAAAGAATGACTTTATTACATATTTATTTAATGAATTACCGCAGTATATAATTGTAAAAGATAAAGTTTCAGTGGAAAATATAGATTTTGATGCAAGAATGAAAATTATTCTTCAAGATGAAGACCCTGCAAACATAAATGATATGGACGGAGTTAAGATCGATCATGACGATTATTGGGTTCAATTAAGAAAATCGAACACAGAACCGATAGTAAGGATATT
>WTAK01000461.1 GCA_013139625.1 Candidatus Delongbacteria bacterium
CTTCTCATTTAGTGAAGATAATGATTCTGAATTATTTGTCTCTAAAATAACCTTGCCTTTTTTCAAAAATATTATCTCATCGCAAAAATCGCTGATACTGGTAAGATCATGAGAACTTAAAATAATAGTCGTATCTCTCTTTTCCTTCAAATACTTCAAAATAGCTATAAAATCTTTTCTTCCGACAAGATCAAGTGCACTAAAAGGTTCATCCAATATCAAAAGCTTAGGCTTCCCTAATAAAGCTAACCCAAAATGGAATTTTTTCTTCATCCCTGAGGATAGATCTTTATAAAGTTTATTCTTTTCATCTGTTAAAAATGTGATCAGCAATACTCTTTCAACTTCACTTGAGATCTCTTTGCTTGGAATTCTCTTTAACTTGGAAAATGCTCTTAAATTATCCTTTACTGTCAAATGTTCGTACGGAGTAAATTCATCCGATAAAAATCCCGTTTTATAAGACTGAATAAATCTTACTTCTCCTTTATCAATATCAATAATATTCAAAAGTATCTTTAATAATGTGGTCTTACCACTTCCATTCGGACCGATAAAAGCTGTAATAAGATTCTCTTTTATATCAATGCTTACTTTATCTATCGCTTTTGTTTTCTTATAGTTTTTAACCAGATTCTTTATTTCAATCGCATTTTTCATCAAATTGCTTCTACATTAAATTTAAATTATCTCATGAAACTTAATTAACTAGAGTCCTTTTTCCAAGATTTTTATAACGAATTTTATTCTTTTCTTGAAACAAATATATCTTAGAACCGTTTAAATGGAAGATGGTCATCAAGAAAAATAAACCGCTTGACTTATTATATACTTAAAGAATATATTAACATGGAGATTAATATGGGTTGCATAAAGGTAAATATAAGCACACAAATGAAGAAAATTTTTATTGTTTTATTAATATCCATCAATATGATCTTTGCTGAAGTTTTTCTTATTTCTGAAGCAAATATTGATGCTAGAAGTAGTGCTTTAAGCAGCAGTGATATTGCAATGAACAAAAATTCATTCTCAGTTTATTCCAATCCCGCAGGATTGCTATACGCAGATAACATGCTGATGTATCTATCCTATAGTAACTTATTTGCTGATGTTAGCTTAACTAATGCATCATTTATTTATCCTGAATTGTACAAATCTGTACCTGTTGCCTTCTCTATAGCTTACCTAAATAACGGGACATTTACAAGAGCCGATAATACAACTTATCATTCATTTGATCTAATGATGACAGCATCTGCGGCAAAGATAATAGAAGGTATCGCTACAGGTTTAAATGTTAAATATTTCTATAGTTCTATAGAGAATTACTCTTCTTCAGGAATGGCTATTGATCTATCCGTTTTGTATGAATTCTTGGATGGAAAAATAAACGTGGGTGCAGGAATATACAACTTAGGATTTCAATTTGATGCATATAATGAGACTACCGAGGATCTACCTACTTCTGTGAAATTTGGGATAGCGAATAAACTTTCGAAGTTACCATTAGAAGTTGGACTTGAGATCGATTACTATTTTGCCGATTACTATAATTACGGCATTGGTTTGGAATTTCAACCAAAAGAACACTTATTGATCAGAGCAGGATATGATTTCAGTTTCGCGGATAAAGAGATCGGCACCAATGAAAAGATCGAGAAATTTGCCGGTACTTCTCTAGGGATCTCAATACCATTCAGTGCTTATCACTTTGATTTCACATACTTAATAAATGGTGAATTAGATGCTGAATTTAATTTAGCTGCAGGAATCGATTTAAATAAAATTTTAAATAAAAAGTAAAACGAGGAGAGAGTAATGGCGAGTGTAAATAAAGTTTTTCTAATTGGAAACCTAGGAAAGGATCCTGATGTAAAATTTACACCAAGTGGAGTTCAAATAGGTAAATTTTCTATCGCTACAAGTGAAAGATTTAAGAGAGGCGATAACTGGGAAGAAAAAACAGATTGGCATAACATCGTACTTTTTGGTCGTCAAGCTGAATATGCAGGTGAATATTTAAAAAAAGGTATGACTGTATTTATTGAAGGTAAGATCTCTACAAGAACTTGGGATGATGAGAACGGAGTAAGAAAATATATTACCGAAATAAATGCTAATTCTGTGAAAAATCTATCTCCAAGAAAAGATACCGGAAAGTCAGATTATTCTGCATACACAAGTAATGCATCTAAGGATACACCAAAGGCAGCTGATACTTCTAAAGAACCTGAACCTAAGAACGATGATCCTGTTGATGATCTACCGTTTTAGAGATAAATATTCAGTATATTTATTTAAAAGTCCCAAATTTTGGGACTTTTTTATTTATCAAATCAATAAACCTTGATAATAATCTAAAGTGTAATTATATTCTAGGCTATTAATAGAAAGGAGCAATGTAATGTCAGAAATAAATACAGCATACGACCCAAAAAATATTGAATCAAGACTTTATAAAAAGTGGACAGATCAAGGTTTATTCAAAGGAAAAATAAATAAAGATAAAGAACCTTATGCTATAGTTATACCACCTCCAAATGTAACAGGCATTTTGCACATAGGTCACGTTTTAAATAATACTATCCAAGACATATATATCAGATGGAATAAACTGAAAGGGAAAGAAACTATCTGGATCCCCGGTACAGACCACGCTTCAATTGCAACTGAAAACAAAGTTGTAGCAAAATTAGCTGATCAAGGTATCAAAAAAGAAGAGCTTGGAAGAGAAAAATTTCTTAAAGAAGCTTACAAGTGGAAAGATGAGCACGGTGGAATTATTATCGAGCAGTTGAAGAAGATCGGTTGTGCTTGTGACTGGGAAAGAGAAAGATTTACAATGGATGAAATGTATTCTGAAAGAGTGATTGATACATTCATTGATCTACATAAAAAAGGTTTGATATACAAAGGTTACAGACTTGTTAACTGGTGCCCTGTTTCTCAATCAGTTATCTCTGATGAAGAAGTTCTATTCGAAGAAAAGAATGGTAAACTTTGGTACTTCAACTACCCTATCAAAGACAGTGATGAACATGTAACAATCGCTACTACAAGACCTGAGACAATGTTCGGTGATACGGCAATCGCAATTCATCCTGAAAATGAGAAGCTAAAACATCTTATCGGCAAAACTGCAATATTGCCATTCATGGATAGAGAACTACCTATTATTGCAGACGAATATGCTGACCCTGAGAAAGGAACCGGAGCAGTTAAAATCACTCCGGCACACGATCCAAATGATAATGCTCTTGGTAAGAAACATAACTTAAAGATGATCACGGTGATCAATAAAGATGCAACTATGAATAATCAGGTTCCTGAGGAATTCATCGGACTTGACAGATATGTTGCAAGAAAATTGGTAGTTAAAAAACTTACTGAGATGGGATTAGTAGAAAAAATTGAAGATCATGTTCATCAAGTAAGCATCAGTGAAAGAGGAAAAGTTCCGATCGAATATCTGATGAGTGAGCAGTGGTATCTTGCTATGGACGAAATTGTAAAACCTGCTATTGAAGTTGTAAAACAGGGAAAGATCAAATTTCATCCTGCAAGATGGGAAAAGACTTATTATCACTGGTTAGATAATATTCAGGATTGGTGTATTTCCAGACAATTATGGTGGGGGCACAGAATACCTGCTTATTATTGTTCTAATCCTGAGTGTAGCGATGTTATAATGGTTGAGAAAAACAAACCACAGGCTTGTTCTAATTGTGGTAAAAGTGATGGGATTTATCAGGATGATGATGTTCTGGATACTTGGGCATCAAGTTGGTTATGGCCTTTCGGAGTTCATACGAATAAAGAAGAGGAAGAATATTTCTATCCTACAAATCTATTAGTTACAGCTCCTGATATTATTTTCTTCTGGGTTGCTAGAATGATCATTGCGGGTATGGAATATAAAAATGAGATCCCTTTCCATGATGTTTATTTCCATGGAGTTGTTAGAGATGAGAAGGGCATAAAGATGAGTAAATCTCTCGGAAATTCACCTGATCCACTTGAAATTATCGATAAATACGGAGCTGATGCTTTAAGATTTACACTAATAAGATTAACTCCAACAGGAAACGATGTTCTATTTTCTAAGGAAAAATGTGACCTCGGTAGAAACTTTGCAAATAAAGTTTGGAATGCTTCAAGATTCTTGCTAATGCATAGAGAGCAATTTGATGGTACGATTGAGCAGAAGATACATCTTGATTCACCTGAGGATCGCTGGATCAATTCAAGATTACAGCAGACTTTAAATATCTCCGAAGAGAAGATAAATACATTCCATCCAAATGAGGCAGTTAAAGCTGTTTATGAATTCTTGTGGAATGACCTTTGTGATTGGTATATCGAAATGGCAAAATCTAGACTTCAAGCAGATGATAATGAAGCAAAGAGATCTGTGCTTGAGAATGCTTTCTATGTTTTTGATATTGCACTTAAATTACTACATCCGTTCATGCCTTTTATCACTGAAGAACTATGGATGGGTATTGAAGATCGTTCTGAGAATGATTCGATCATGTTGTCGTCTTTACCTGATTTTAATAAAGATCTTGTTTCTGCAAAAGATGAAGATCAAATGGAAGTTATTAAAGAGATCATCGGTAAAGTTAGAAATGTCAGAGCTGAAAATAATATCCCAATGTCGAAAGAATTAAATATTATCATAAAATCAGACGATACTTCTTTAAGTCAATTCAGTTCAGTTATTAAGTATCTAGGAAAGATCAGTGAGATAACCTTTGATGCAAACGCAGAGTCGCCAAAATTAGCTTCAAGTTTCGTGGTAAGTGGTACAGAAATATTTATTCCATTGGAAGATATTATTGATATTGATGCTGAGAAAGAAAAGATCCAAAAAGAGATAAAACGATTAGAAGGAATAAATTTTGGTATCAATAAAAAGCTTGGTAACGAGAAATTTGTTTCTAATGCTCCTGAGCAGGTTATCAATAAAGAGAAAGAGAAACTTTCTAATAATGTTGATGCCATTGAGAAATTAAATAAAAGTTTTGAGAATCTGGGGTAGGAAATATCCTACAAAAAGCAAAAGGAAGTCACATTGAGTTAATCGAAATGTAGACTTCCTTTTTTATTTTCGTCATTCTGAACTTGATTCAGAATCTTATTTTACTAGAAGCATCTTCTTAGTCATTTTTGTTTCACCATTAACATTCAACTGATAATAGAACACACCACTTGTGTACTTAGATGCGTTGAATTGTACAGTATGATATCCTGAATTCATATTTGTATTTACCAATTCAGAAATTGTTTCACCTTTAGCATTATAAATCTTCATTGATACATAAGCCGCTTCAGGGAGTGCATAATTAATCTCTGTTACCGGATTGAATGGATTAGGATAGTTTTGTGATAATGTGATTTCTGTTGGTAATAATTCATTAACACTTATTGGTGTTTTAACAACTATTGGATCACCACTATCTTTGATTAGATCAGAGTAACCGTTAAACACATTGTCCGTGTTATCGATCAATTTTTTAGCATAACCTTTAAGGACTGTACCAGTATGCTTGTTGCTATTGTCAGTAACTTCTATATTAATTTCTTCACCTTCTGACCAATTATGCTCAAAATTTCCAAAATTTAAGAATACTGTAGAATATTTCTCACCAAGATTCTCAAAACCACATCCAAAAGTCTTTTCTGTGAGAATATCATCTTCTCTGCCCGTTATCCAAGCTTTGAATTCTACATAATCATCTTTCGGTTGAATAAATTCTGTTTTTGAGTCTGCATCACTAAAATCATAATCCACTTCTTCTGCATTTACAACATGAAAATACAATGCCTTAGGAGTAGTAATTTGAATTCTTTCTTCTAAAGGTTGAATTATATTTTTCGAACTTGATCCAGGCCAACTACCATTAGTTGTAGTATTGATGTAAAGAGGAGTCCCTATATCAATTGAGAATGGATTAGTCCATCCAAAATATCCATATGAACTACCTGCCCAGCCTTGATTAACGGAATCCCATTCCCATAATGCATTACAATAACCTATATCTTCACCTAATTCAACAGAAGTAGTAAGATCATACCTTCTCATTGGGTGTGCAATAAAATTTACACCTGTAATAAGATTGTACGATGGAATTTCAGTATAGACACCATCGGTAATAAAATCAAAATCATCTTGTAGATCGTGAATTCTTAATGCTTGTCCATGATACACATCAAATGTAGGTGACCAAGTGCTAGTTGAAGGTTCATACGTTGATGTTACCCATGCTTTATTAACATTATCATATTTTGTTATACAACGAAAATCTGAACCATTAGGATCTATGTCATCACTATATGAATAATCCTCATCAAATAACAAGGCAATATTATGAAAATCATCATCAGAGCCCCCCGAATAATTTATACAAGTCGTTTTACTAAATCCAACATAATCACCTTCATTTGGATTTACATCACATATTCCTTGAGCAGTATAAGTTTGTGTTGGAACTATCTCTCCAATTACTTTATAAAAATATACACTGTCAACGAATGAAGTCTGAGGGTCTGTAAAAGACATAATTGATGAAGTACCGATTTCATAAAAATTTACCTCAGGATTAGTTGATCTGTAAATATGATAACCTGTTGCATCAATATAAGCATCCCATGAAAGATCTATAGTTCCTGAAGAAGTAGATATTGCTAAGTCATCCACCTCATTTATTATTGCAATACCTCCTTCTTCAATAACAATCGCCGCACCGGAATTTATATATATATTACTACCATTTTCTACAGTTAGTGTTCCACCATCTTCAACAATAATTTTAGAGTTCTCAAGTAATTCCAAATACGCTCCATCACTAACTGTGAAAACCTGTCCATCCTCAACAGTAATATTTATTGTCACACTTGAGGATTCCCCGCTAAGGAGTGTTGTGTGAGAATTTGAAGGCAAAGTTAAGCTTTCTGAAATATCTAAATCCTGAGAAATACCCATTATACCTTTAATGCTATTCGCATAATCTTCATCATAGACTGAACTATTGCTATCATAACTTAAGTCTGAATTGTTGAAAATCAATGTTGGATATCTTAATGATGTATGATAACCGATTTCTTCTGTATCTGAATAGTCGGGTTCAACTATAGCTATCTCTGTTGGATATCCTGCATTAAACACATAATGATCAAACGTCCACAATTTTGACTCTTCAATTGTTATTATATTATCAGTTAGACTTTTATAATCATCGTTGAGTGGATCAAGTGTAACATTACTCCCTTCAAATCCGTCATTTGGCGCATAAAAACCATCAGTATATATGGTATTATCACTACTATTATAATAGTAATAGGCGGAGTATCCAGATAAGTCATCATAATAGTATTCTGCTCCATCATTTATTCTCTCTCCCATTGATGTACTCATCATATGCCATAACACTTCTGAATGATTTCCCTTTGAAAAAGGAAGAGTTGTGTATTGTTTAGTATAATTACTTCCACTCTCAATAAATTTATAACCGTATGAGTAGGCAAATGTTGCTTGTTCAAACCAGCGAGATCCTGACACAAAATATACATTACTTTGTTCTTCTGTCAACTCTGACAAATAGCCACCACTGAAACAACTTCCCATCCAAAAAACTTTTTTATTTGCAGGAATTGGGTTAAACAAATCCGCAAAATCTTTATCAGATAGCAAATCAAAATAACCTTGTGGATGAACTTTACCCCCACTATAACTTTCAGGGTATTCATCGTCTTCTGGTCTAATTATTAATTGTGCAGGATAATTTTTTTCACCATAATAATCACTTGGTATCTCATCAACGCTATATCCTGTTATTAGAATATCTAATTCATTATCGTTATCAATATCAGCAATTGCTAAAGAAGAGAAAGCTGTCCCATCTAATCCAACATCTACCGAAGTAAAAGTATCGTCTGTATCATTAAAGAAAATGCTTGAGTATAGCAAATCCTCATTATACTTTCTATAACCGTTTAATAAGATGTCAAGATAACCATCATTATCGAAATCTGCCCATGATACATGAGGAAAAGAACCATAAAATGTGTCATATGTACTATCAAACGATGTATTTTTATTATATTCATCACTAGTACTATCATATTCATATAATTCTGTTAGTTCATTATGTATATGATCTCCATTTTGCCCGTTAATAGTAAATTGATATCCTGATAAAATCAGATCAAGATCACCATCATTATCATAGTCTCCCCAAGCAACTGAACCATGTGAAATATTTGGCAAACTATATTGTACCTCAGTGAATGTGTCACTTCCTTCATTTTTGTAAATTTCTGTAGCTTGAGTTGTACCATCATTACCAGTAATGATTATATCAAGATCATTATCATTGTCATAATCCCCCCATAATACCGAACTATGAGACACTCCTGTCAAATTCCCACTAATGTCAGTGAATGAATTATCTCCATTATTCTTATAGACTTTAGAAATTTTAGCCAGAGCATCAGTCTTACCTGTTAGTAAAATATCTAAATCGCCATCATCATTATAATCACCAAGATCTATTGAACCGTCAGAAACGCCGGTTATACCTGTATTTACTAATTCAGTAAAAGTACCGTCTCCGTCATTCAAATATATATTTGTTATTCTTTCATTACCTGTGTAACCAGAAATTAATATATCGAGATCACCGTCATCATTAAAATCTCCCCAAGCTGTTGAACTATACATTACACCAGGTAATTCAATTTCAGAATCAACAAATACTCCCACATTATTTTTAAATACCTTTGAGATTATTTGATCCCCATCATAACCAGTAATTAAGATATCAAGATCAGAATCACCATCATAATCTCCTAATGCACTAGAACCATACATAACCCCAGGCAAACCTGCTTCTATATCTGAAAACGTGGATGAACTAATATCATTATTATAAATTTTCGAAACAACATTCCCGCCTTCAGTTACTTCATTTCCATATCCACCTGCAATTTGAAAACATCCTGTTGAATCAGCTTTTGTACTCCATGCTCCGTGTCCGTTGAATTGAACAAATAGGAAGTCATCATCTTGCATTGATGATGTCAATATTGATGCAACGTTTCTAATATTAGTTTTTGTAGCTGAGAAATCAGTTATGTCATCAACATCAACATCCTCTAAAAACTGCGATTGTATTTCTGGATCATAACGTGTGTCTGTAGTAGGAAAATCGTTACCATCATCCCCGTAAAGAACATATATATTATCATCCTCAAATCCCTGTTTGATTAACATCTCCCATGCTATATACGTATCATTCCAAAAAGCAGCTGTTCCACCAAATCCTCCACTTGCCAAATCTCCGGCAATTATCACTGCATACTTTTCCGCTGCAGTTGTTGTTACAAACAACGCTGAAATTAAAAACAGCATTAATGTGATTTTTTTCAT
>WTAK01000190.1 GCA_013139625.1 Candidatus Delongbacteria bacterium
TATATCCTTAACAGTATAACAAAAAAACTGACAGCAGAAAAAAATAAGATAAGGTTTCAATTCATATCGGTGTTATCTCACGAATTAAAATCACCTATAGCAGCTATAAGTAATTATTTGAAGCTAATGGAGAAAAGGATAGCCGGTAACGATATTGATGACTATGATAATTATATCGAGAGGTCTCAGATAAGGATCAAGGATATGGAGAAATTGATTTTTGATCTACTTGATTTAACTCGAATAGAATCCGGTGAAAAGAAAAGACACTTTGAAGAAGTTAATATTTTAGATATTGTAAATGAAGCGATAGAGAATATGGAAGATCAAATTAGCGAAAAGAATCTAAATGTATTTTATGATAAGCAAAATATAAAGATCAATGCTGATAGAACAGAGATCGAAATTATAATAAATAATTTGATTTCCAATGCAATAAAGTATAATATTAGTAGTGGAAAAATTGAAATTAAAGTGCTAAAATTAAGTGGTTCTCCTACTAATGGTAATGAGTCACTAATTTTTAGTGTGAGTGACAGTGGTATCGGCATTGAAGATAAAGATATCGATAAGCTCTTTAAAGAGTTTTCCAGGATAAAAAATGAAAAGACTCTACATATTTCCGGTAGCGGAATTGGACTTTCAACAGTGAAGAAAATAGTTGGATTATACGATGGCAATATTAAGGTTGAAAGTGAGATAGGTAAGGGCACAAAGTTCACTATAGAATTAAGTAATATTTAGGAGAATAAAGTATGGAATCAATAAATGAAAAATCAATTGAAAGACTGTGTATCTACAGAAGATTATTGAAAAAGCTATTAAATGATAAAGTTGAATCTTTTTATTCTCATGATCTATCCAAAATGGCAAACTTTTCATCCGTTCAGATCAGAAGAGACCTTATGCATATCGGATATTCGGGAAGCAATAGAAAGGGCTATGAGACAAAAAAAATATATAGAAGTATAAGCAATATAATTGATAGTAAAGATGGAATGAAGATATGTATTGTAGGTATCGGAAATCTAGGTAAAGCACTCGTTAATTTTTTTGCTGAGAAAAATAAAAAATTAACAATTGCGGCTTTATTCGACATTGACAAGAATATAGTTGATTATAAGTATAACGATATTCATTGTTTTCACGTTGATAGGTTATCTGATATTATTAAAGATCAAGATATAAAAATAGGTATTATTTCTTCTTCTAGCGAAAGTGCTAAAGAAACAGCAGAGATCATGAGAAAAGCAGGTATAAAATCAATTATAAATTTTACTACAACTCCATTAAGTTTACCTGACAATATGTTCCTCGAAGAAGTTGATATCACAACTTCAATTGAGAAATCATCTTATTTCGCAAAGACTTTAATAGAACAAGATCAAAAAGCTGGTAGCGAAAAGAAAATTTTGATAGTGGATGATGATATTGATATTATAAATACGTATAAAATTCTATTGGAAAAGAGTGGATATGTCGTAAATACAGCTATGAATTCCATCGAAGGACTTGAAAAAGTTAAAAAAGATAATCCCGACCTTGTTATTCTGGATATAATGATGGAAAAATCTGACTCCGGCTTTATATTCCTGAATGAACTTAAAGAGCAGAACATAGATGTTCCTGTAATTCTGAGTTCTTCAATTGCAAAAGCAACATCGAATTTATTGGATGTATCACAGTTGAATATTAAGATGATCATGCAAAAACCTGTGGATCTTGATGAACTGTTGAATCTCGTGAAAAAACATGTTTAACCCTGAGGTAACTTATGAAGAATAAAGTAATAATAATTGATGATGATATTGATATACTGAATGCCTATGATGCATTATTTAGATCGAAAGGCTTCATAGTTGAAACAGCTTATAATACCACCGTTGGAGAGAAGATCATTTCAGAATTCAAACCTGATCTGATAATACTGGATGTAATGATGCAGGAACCGGATGAAGGATTTGTTTTTGCTCAGTATCTTTTGGATTCCAAGATAAATATACCGATCATAATTACATCATCTATAGCGAAAGCCGGACAGGAAATATTTGATATGAATATTCCAAATGTTAAATATATACTTCAAAAACCGGTGGATCTTGATGAATTAATAAAGTATTCTGAAAAGATACTTTCTCAGTAAGGAATTCTATTATGAAGGATAAAAATAAAGTTACACATACCGAAACTGAGATCAAACAGGCTTTAACATATATCGAGATATTCGAACCTGCTGATGAAAAGAACTGTAACGGTTGTGGATACGATACTTGCCGTGAATTTGCTCAGGCAATGCTGGATGGAAAAGCAAGACCTTCACAATGCAGCTCACTGGCTAAAAAGGTCATTAATAAACTTAAGAAAAAAGAGAAGCAGCTTCGTGATAATCTTTTCTTTCACCAAGAGATAATAGACAGTATCCCTATTCCAATGGTCTATGAAGAACCTAACGGTGCTATTCTTGGTTGCAATAAATCATTTGAAGAGCTTGTCGGAAGTGCCAAGGAAAAGATAAAATTTACAAAGATAGAAGATTATACTTCAAACAAGAAATTCATTGAAATATTGAAGTCGATGAATAAAAGTTTGCTGAAAAATCCGGGAAAACAGATAGTTGAAATTGATCTTAATACCTCTAAAAATGAAATAAGGACAATAGAATTTCACAGATCAACTTTCTCAAGTAGAACAGGTGAAATCAACGGTTTTGTCAGTGTATTCTTTGATATTCACGACAGAGTAAAAGAAAAGCAAGAATTGCAGAAAGCTAAAGACCTTTCTGAGTTATCTTCAAATCTCTTAAAGTTAATGTCCTCAGGTTTTGTAATAGTGGATAAAGATATGAAGGTCATCGATTCTAATAATAGTTTTGCTAAGATGATAGGGGAAGAAGCTAAATTAATTAGTGAAATTAATCCAGGTCTTATCGGAGCTGATATTTCGAAACTTCTATCTTTTTCAGAGTTATTCTCTCAGTTGTTGGAAAGTGGAGAAAAGAGGATCAGTAAAGATATCAACATCAACAACCATTTATACAAAGTTTCACTGTTCTCAATAAAGAAAAATACTGTAGTAGGTGCCATCTTGAAGGATCTGACCGATCCTGAAGTTAATACCGAAGAAATTGTAGAAAGGGCTGAATCAGTTATAAAGGAAAATCTTGAGACAGTTCAGAAAATCGCATATTTACTGGGTGAAAATGCTTCAAAAACAGAGAATGTTTTAAGCTCTATAATAAATAAATAAAAAAATAAAAAATGAATAACATCCACATAGATATTGATAGCTTTCAGAAATGTAAGAACGGGCAGAATTCTTACGGTGATGTATTTTTAAAAAAATATATCAAAGAAGAGAATCGAAAAATACTCGTACTCAGTGACGGGATGGGAAGTGGAATAAAGGCAAATGTTCTAGCTACTCTTACCGCTTCAATGTCATTGAATTTTGTTCAAGAACTTAAAGATATACACAGCTCATCGGAATTGATCATGAATATATTGCCAAAATGTAGTGAACGTAAAATAAGTTATTCAACTTTTACGATCTTAGACATTAAAAGTGATAATTCTGTTGAGATGATAGTTTATGATAGCCCTCTGCCTATTATCATCAGTAACAATGTCGTAATTTCACCTCAATGGGATATCGTAGAACTCACGGATGGTGAGCATCAGGGAAAGAAAATTTTCATCACAAAATATCAAGCAAAGCTTGAAGATCGAATAATATTTTTTACTGATGGAATAACTCAATCCGGATTAGGAATAAATTCAAATATTACTGGATGGGCAAAGAACAATATTGTTAGTTATGTTCAAGATATGATCAAAAAAGATAAAAATATTTCATCAAAAGAACTCTCTGCAAAGATAGTACACAAAGCAGAGCTAAATGATGATCTTAAAATGAAAGATGATGCCAGTTGTGCCTCTGTTTACTTCCGTGAACCTAGAGAATTAATGATCTGCTCAGGTCCACCCAAAGATCGTAGTAGAGATCTTGATTTTGCCATGAAGTTCAAGGATAGTAAAGGTAAGAAGATAATCTGCGGTGGAACTACTTCAGATATCATCAAAAGAGAGCTTGATCTTAATTTGGTCGGTAAAATGAAAAAGCTTGATGATGATCTTCCACCAATATCATTCTTTGAAAATATTGATCTTGTAACAGAAGGGGTAATGACCCTGTCTAAGGTAGAACAATTATTGAAAGATCTACCAAAGTTGGACGATCTTAATGACGGAG
>WTAK01000198.1 GCA_013139625.1 Candidatus Delongbacteria bacterium
TCCGAGTGAAATCAATCAGATATTATTTGGGAATAAAGTAAGAAATGTCAAAGGTGCTCTTAGTTCATTTGAGAAAGATAATTCAGGATATACAATTGATATTGGTGGTGCCAGTGATCAGAAGAAAAAGAGCTTCAACTCTCTTTACCTTGCTTTCTTAGTCGCGGTTATATTGATATATATGATACTTGGAACTCAATTTAAATCTTATATTCAGCCTATCATAGTAATGGTCACAATTCCATTTGCATTCATTGGTGTAATTGCCGGATTATTCTTTACAGGTACACCATTCTCCTTGCTTTCACTCATAGCGGTGTTGGCTTTAGCCGGAATTGTTGTGAATGATTCTATTGTTCTGGTGGATTTTATAAACAAAGAAAGAGATAAGGGAGTTGATAGATGGAATAGCCTTATCAATGCGGGTAAGACAAGATTAAGACCAATTCTATTGACATCAATTACTACTATCTTCGGATTAGTACCGATGATGATATCTACTTCTGAGAGTGTTGCTATGTGGAAACCAATGGCTGTGAGTATTTCTTTTGGTTTGGCGTTTGCTACCGTATTAACTTTACTTGTTCTTCCTGTGGTATATTCAATTGTTGATTCAATGACATGTGTGATCAAAAGGAAGAAAGGAATTACATTGAAGGAAGCGTTGGAGATAAGAGTAGAAAAGGGGTATGATAAATAATGAAATATATAATACTTTTACTATTAACAATTTTATATATAACTTATTCAGCCACGATATCAGGTTTTATCAGAGATGCGTCAGATGGTGAAGCTATTGATGAAGTTAATGTTTACCTTGAAGGTACAAAACTTGGTGCTGCATCAAATGTTAATGGTTACTTTGTAATTTCAAAGATCCCAAGCGGAAATTTTACTTTGACTGTAAGGGCTATGGGTTATGAAGTTTTCTCTGAAAAATTTTCACTTTTAAATTATCAATCTATTAAAAGAGAGATAAAGCTAAAAGTTGCTGAGATAGAGATGGATGTAATTGAAATTAGCGTTGATGCTGATGAAGCCGCTGACGAAGTTATGAATATCCGTAGTGGACAGCTGAAACTTAAGCCGAGAAGTATAAAGACTTCAACTACATTTATTCAACCTGACTTATTCAGAGCAATTCAAACATTACCGGGCGTGGTCTCAGTTTCGGATTATTCAACAGGTCTATATGTTCGTGGTGGAAATAATGACCATAATTTAATTCTTTACGATGAAATACCTGTATATAATCCATCTCATCTATTCGGAGTATTCTCTACATTCATCACAGATGCTCTCAGAGATTCAAAACTCATCAAATCAGCTTATCCTGCTGAATATGGCGGAAGATTAGGTGCAGTCTTAGATATTCGTAGTAGAGACGGTAATAGAGAGAAATATGAAGGCAATCTTTCACTGTCATTGTTTGCAACTGAGGCAGTTGTTACGTGTCCTGCCTTTAACGGTGGTTTTCTCCTAGCAGCAAGAAGAAGTCATATTGATCCTATATTGTCAATGCTTGGAGATGATTATCCTACATATTATTTTTGGGATGGGCAAGGTCAACTTTATCAGGATTTTGGAGTTGATGACAGAGTTATATTCAGTACATATATGGGATCCGATCAATTGTATTTTGATGCGTTTAATATGGATCTAGGCTGGGGGAATGATACTTATGCTCTCAGATGGAGACATATATTCTCTCCTAAGGTATTCTCTGTATTTAAGCTGTCATATTCAAAATTTAGCATTGATATGGAAGGTTTTGATGCGTTTGAATATGTAAATGAAGTAAATGATATTTCTTTTAAGAATACTTACGAATATTTTGTTACAAATCAAAATAAGATCAAAGCTGGTTTTGAGGTACAAAAATTCGGTACAATGTTCGAACAGATCGTTGCAGATAATACTTTGATGGACATCAACTCAGAAAGCTACATAACTTCACTATTCATAGAATCATCAAATTCATGGAATTCAGTGTTTACATTTAAGCCGGGGATTAGACTTAATTACAATGATGATCTGATGGAAGGTCATAAATTCTTAGTTTCTCCAAGGTTAAGTTTAAAGTATATGTTGGATGTAAACAATTCACTTACTCTGAGCGGAGGAAGATATTATCAGTATCTTTTCACTGTTCAGGCTGAGGATCAAAGTATTTCTTTTGTGGATAACTGGTTCGTAATTGATGATACTGTAGAGCCGGGAACCAGCGACAGTTTTTCACTTGGATGGGAACTTACTGAAAAGATCATGGGAAATGATATCAAGTTCACCGTCGAAGGATATTATAAGTATATGCAGAATCTTCAGAACTGGAAAGAAGACAGGGCTACAAGAGATGATGTTATTGAAGAAATGATAGTTGACAGTAATTTTGTTAATAGTAATGCAATAGCCTACGGAATAGAATTCATGGCAGAAAAACAGGTTGGTAAATTCAACGGCAATATTTCTTATACTTACGGTAAAGTAGAAAAATCTACTGATGACAGTAAAGTTGAGGACAGCACTTTTGACGCTTATTGGGATGTTCCTCACAGTTTTAAAAGTTCATTGAACTATCATGTTAATAAGAAATTAAGCTTTGGAACAACGATAACATATACATCAGGTAAGCCATACACTGAGAACATAGGTTATTATACAGAAGTCCTTGAAAGTGGAGAAGAAGTAATTAATGCTATAAAAGGTGATCACAATGCCCAGAGGTATCCTGATTATTTCAGATGGGATGTTTCAGGGAATTATACCTGGTTCTATAAGAATGGAACGAAATTACTGCTTAATGTAAGTGTTCTTAATCTTACGAACAGAGAGAATATAGAATCATATATTTACAAAGAGAATCAAGATACACATGTTATGGAAAGAGATGTATTTCCAATGTTACCGATATTACCATCAATTAGATTAAATTATTCGTTCTAGTAGGGGAAGGCTCCTACGCCTTCCCGCAACGATTTTAAAAAGGGAAAAATCATGAAAAACATACTATTACTCATATCAACGATATTACTTTTATCACTCACATCCTGTGAGAATGGAGAATCAACAGAATACGATGAAACAATGGTAATGTATTTACATGCCAAAGCAGACTCTACTATTACAGGTTTATATCTATCCAGAACTGCGACAGTGAATGAATCCATTACAATGGATAACCTTGGTATAGATGGCGCGACTGTTGAATTATATGAAAAAGCACCTGATTCGGTTACTTTTACTTATATAGCAACACTGGATGAATTTATAGACAGTGCAGGTGTTTATTATTTGCCAAGTGCAAGTTTTCCCGGAGGTTTTAAAGTTAATCATGAGTATAGGGTAGAGGCATATCACCCAAGTTTTACTGATATATCAGCAGGAGCAATTTGTCCACCACCTCTTTCAAATATCGTTGCTATGAATTTTGAAACATCTTCGGTTATGATCTCCATTGATGAAGATCCTTTACATGTAGACACTTTATTCTATCGTAGAGGGGATAGTATGTTCGATAATGAAATGTTGAAATGTGATTTTGATTATTTTGATCTAGTTGCGGAAGAAAGATTGGCTTCCTTTAGAATTGTGCCTGATGATAGTCTGAGATATAACGAAAATTTCTGGCTGGAAGATACTACCAAAGTAGCTTGGGAAGAGTATGAATTACCTGTAAAAATGTTTAAAAAGAAGAGCAAATATGGGGAAGACCTTGTGAGGTATAGTATTTTAGATATTAGTATGAATTGGAGTAGTTTTTATCATACCGGGTTACATACTATTGTATTTTCATCTACTGATAATGTTATTAGAGAATTTCTCGCAAGCGGGGCACATGGTTCTGAGGATTATTATACTAATGTAGAAAATGGTTTCGGGCTCTTTACCATAGGGAATTCATCGGGTATTAAAAATCGATATCGAGTCTTTGTAAAATCATTGGAAGATAGACTTCCGTAAAGCAAAAAAGCGATCAGATGTGTGATCGCTTTTTTTGTTTTAAACACATTTTAATCAAATGCTTCATCTGTCTTCCAGACTTCCCATACTTTACCTACAAGATCAGGTCCCGGCTTTAAAGTCGGTTTCCCAGGTTTCCAACCTGAAGGAGTAGCTTCTCCACCCTTAGTTTCACGAACTAATTGGAAAGCTTGTATCTGCCTAAAAGTTTCACCTACATTTCTACCTACCGGCGGAGTTAATACTTCATATCCCTGAACAATACCATCAGGGTCAATTATGAATCTTCCTCTGGTCTCGACACCTGCATCTTCATCATAGATACCGTAAATAGTTCCAACCTTACCACCACCGTCAGAACACATTGCGTAAGGAATTCCACCATCTACCATTTTAGACAGCTCTTTTTCGTTCCACATTTTATGAACGAATACACTATCCACACTCATTGAAAGTACTTCTACACCTAGTTTTTGAAATTCTGGATATTTTGCAGCAACTGCTGACACTTCCGTAGCTCAAACAAAGGTGAAATCACCGGGATAAAAACAAAGGACAACCCATTTTCCCAGATAATCTGAAAGTTTTACGTTCACGAATTTTCCATTGTGATAAGCCGGAGCAGTAAAATCCGGAGCTTTTTTTCCTACCTTGATCATTTGTCTTTCCTCCTTAACTAAAGTTTCTTTTACATTCTCTTCTGCAGAGATATTCTCTCCAACAGGACCACCGGTTGGTCTTGCGCAACCGGGTTTAAACTCTTCAGTCATGTGCACCTCCTGTTTCTATAGAGTGTAGGTAAGTATATTAATTAAAAAGTTAATCCTGCACCAATATACATTATCGGAGCCCAAGATATATCAACCCAGCCATCTCCACCAACCGGCTGTGATAAGAATCCCCCTTCAAAACTGAGTATCATTGTTTCAAGTGCTTTTTGTACTTCAATACTTAAATTTATTCCAAGACCGTCCATTTCTAAATCTCCACTTGAAGTTCTATAACTGAAATTTATTCCCGGCTTTATTGCAAGATCTTCATTAATGAAGAATCTAGGCTTAATAGAGCATCCAAATTCAAACATCTTAAATTCTCCACCGTCTTGAGAAATTGGTGCAAAGTTTACGAATGCTCCCATTGCCAGTTTTGGTATTAAATAAGCATCTACAAATCCCCTTAAGAGAAAAGAACCATCTTTTTCTGCGGTGTAACCACTAATGTCGACATCTCCGGACATCCAGTATCCCAGAGTAAAACCAAAATCATACTCCTTACTTTTCAGATCCACTTTGGAGAAAAGTAAACTAGATCCAAGTATTAGTATCAGTACGAGAATTGTTGATTTTTTCATAAAACCTCCAATTAAATTATAGTTAATTTCAGATATTTGTTGTTTGCTAATAGTTATTGTTTCAATGCAACTTATGACATTAAATAAATAAAATCAAGATTAAAAAAATATAACAATTCTTTGATCGGTTATGTTATGTAATACGTTAACATTTCACGACGAGATATGGCGCTTTGTCTAACAAAATTAAC
>WTAK01000137.1 GCA_013139625.1 Candidatus Delongbacteria bacterium
GTCTCCGTTACATTTAGCAAAGCCACTTTTCATAGTCTCCGTTAAACCGAGATTTTTTTTGTGAGATATTACATTTACGAATTTATATTTTTTCTCTGCAATCTCAAGTTCAAGTAAAGTTTTATCGGCTGAACCATCATTTACTATGATTAATTCGTAATCATTATTAATATCTTTAGAGATGACTTTATTAATCTTTTCAGTCAAAGGAGCGATATTGTTTTCTTCGTTATAAGCAGGGATAAATATAGAGATCAATCTTTTTGTCATATTTAACATCCGTTAGATTTTATCGTTTTGATGCTGTAAGTTAATGATTAGCTATGAATAAAACAATAGAAAAAAATATGAGTTTTAGCATTGTCTTTATAAGAACGGATATTTATATTATAACGTGTAAAATATAAAACAATGTTATTTTAGTAAGGAGAAAGTATGAGAAAAAGTATAGTGACAATGATATTGATCGTGTTATTCGTATCTACTTTTGCGAATAATATCACAATTGATCAAACATCACATCATGATTATAAAATACTTTCAGATGATGAGATTAAGTTAGAATTATCATTTGGAGTATCGGACATTAATGTTAGTGATGTGAAGACAGAAAAAGGATATTTTTCTAAGATTGATCTTGGAAAAGGATATTTCTCAGATGAGATAGGTAAAGCTTCACTCCCAGTCTTTAGGAATTTAATTGAAATTCCATATGATGCTGAGCCGGAAGTTAAAGTTGTTAGTTACAATGAGAAAATATATAATTTAGAAGATATTGGTATGAATTATCCAATATTGCCGGTTCAACCTAAGTATTCAAAATCTTCGCTGGAATCAGAAAGAAAATTTATTTACAATATGGATTTCTATAAAACTGACAAATTTACTGAAAACTCTATAGCCAAAGTTCAAAAGAGTGGCGTAATGAGAGGGGTTGGAGTTGCAAATTTAGAAATTGCACCTATTTCTTACAACCCGGTTACAAATGAGATAAAAGTATTTACGGACATAATAGTAGAAGTAAATTATAATTCTTCGATTTCTTCAAATAATTTTAAGAAAAATGAAGAGTATTCAGCCTTCTTCGAGAAACAATACAGCAGTTTAATAAACTTTAGATCTATCTCTAGTAAAGTAGATTTAACCGCTTACCCGGTTACATATTTGATAGTTGCAAGTGATCAATTGGATGGTAATGCGAAGTTACAAGAATTAATAGACTGGAAAACTGAAAAAGGTTTTAATGTGGTTGTTAACTATGTTAGTTCTACTTCCACAACCGGTGAAATTGATACTTGGATAGAAGACCAGTACGCAAATTTAGATCCAAAGCCTACTTTTATTTTGATAGTGGGTGATGAGGATGGAACTTTTAGAGTTGCGACTGAGATGTCTCCACCTTTAGGATCCATTGGAGGAGTAACTGTTTCAGATTTATTATACAGTGTGATTAGCGCAACTGCAAATGATAACAGAATACCATCAATGTATATTGGTCGTTTTTCTGTTCAAAGTTTGACTGATCTTGATGCTCAAGTTGATAAAACGATTTGGTATGAAAAAACACAATTTACTTCAGGTGCTGATTTATCCTACTTGACCAACGTTCTTGGAGTTGCAGGAGTTGATGGTTCTTATGCATCTAGCCATGGCAATCCACAGATAAATTATGGAATGGCTTACTACTTTAATGATAACTATAGAATACCTCTTGATGGTACAAAATCTAATATCAATGGTATATCATATCTTTATCCTGCATCAGATGCTGTGGGTGTAAATTCTGAAGTAATTGCTCATATATCTAATGGTGTAGCATTTTATAATTATACAGCTCATGGTTACAATGGCGGCTTTGCTGATCCAAGTTTTACGATCTCTAATGTTAATGCTCTTACTAACGTTGGGCAATATCCTTTGGTAGTTGGAAATTGCTGTTTAACAGGTTCTTTTGGAGATAATGAATGTTTTGGGGAAGCATGGTTAAATGCTCCTGACAAAGGCGGAATCGGTTTTATCGGTGCATCAATGTCAACATATTGGGATGAAGATCTTGCAATGGGAGTAGGTGAAGCAGCTATTGGCGACACAACTCCGGTTTTTTCACAGGACAAGCAGGGAATGTATGATGGTGTTATGATGATGGATTATCCTACTCAGGGTGGAGTTAAATTTGCAGGTTTATTAGCTGTTGAAACTTTGGGGGGATCATACGTAAGTGCCTATTGGTCTTCTTATCATTTATTTGGAGACCCATCACTTATGGTTTATTATGGTGTCCCAGGAGAAAATACTGTAAGTCATTTGCCAACGGTGGACCCGGGAGCAACAACCTATGAAATTACAGCTTTAGAAGGATCTTACGTAGCGTTAACTGATGATTCCGGTGTTCTACATGGAGCTGGTGTCGTAAGTGAGTTAGGAAGTATAACAATAGATATCACGCCTTTTGTATCAGGCAATGCACATTTAGTAGTTACTTCTCAATTTAAACAACCTCACATTGAAGATATTCCTGTGGCAGCTTTGACGGGGCCATATATATCAATTAATAATTTTACGGTGAACGGAAACCTATTTGGTTCTACAGCAACTGCAGATATTGAATTAAAAAATGTAGGTATTGAAATTTCAACTAACGTAAATATAGTGGCCAGTACAGATAATACATACATAACCTTAAGCGATAATACTGAAAATTATGGTACGTTAGCAGTGGATGGGACTTTGAACATTCAAGATTGTATTTCTTTCGATATTGATCATAATATACCTGACCAAGAGGATATTGTTATAAATATTGAAGTTACTGATGATTATTCAAAAAATACATACCAGGGATCAATAAACTTTATTGCTTCAGCTCCCAAGCTTGTATTTAATAGGACATTACCTTCAGGAGTGATAGATCCGGGTGATTCAGCACCTATGACATTTAATATTGAAAATACAGGTAGTGCAGATATTACAAATTTTACAGTAGATTTAGCTGAAACAAATGGAATGATCGTTACTATTACAGATCCTGTTGATATAGTTCTATTAGCGGCAGGTGAGAATGTTGATGTTGACTTTACTTGTGATTTTGATGTTTCAATTCCAAATACTACTACAGCGTATTTTAATTTGAATATATCTAATGCTGATGGGTTCACTCAAGATGACCCATTTGAAGTGGTATTAGGTATGACGGAAGATTATGAAACAGGAGATTATACTGCGAATGAATGGACATTGATCGGAGATTCGAACTGGTTTATTGATACTACCACTTTTTACGATGGTGCAAATTCATCAAGATCAGGTAACATTGGAGACAACGAATATTCGCGTATGTCATTAACATTTGACTTTCCGGATGTTGGAAGTATAAGTTTCTATAAAATGGTATCTTCTGAACCGGGATATGATTTCTTAAGATTCTATATTGATGAAATACTTCAAGATTATTGGAGTGGTGTTACAGGTTGGGAAAAAGTTTCTTACGATATACCTGCAGGAATCCATGATCTTCATTGGCAGTATGATAAGGATGTAAATTCTCTTGGTGGTAGCGATTGTGCTTGGATCGATAACATATTGATCAGTGGTGGAACAACCGGTATTGAAGAAGAATTTGGAAATTTGCCGAATGACAGCAAGTTATATCAGAATTATCCAAATCCATTTAATCCTGTAACAGAGATAAATTTTTACATCTCTAATGATAATGAAGTTAGATTATCAATATTCAATTCATCAGGTCAGCTTGTAAAAGAGTTAGTCAACGAAAAATTGAATAAGGGTATGCATACGGCTATATTTAATGCAGGCAATTTGAATAGTGGTATTTATTTCTATACTCTTGGAGTTAATAATAATAAATTTAGTAATAAGATGCTTTTAATTAAATAATACGATCTTTGCAAGGGGCTAAAGCCGCCTTGTCCAAAGGCTAGTGTAGGGGAAGGTTTTATACCTTCCCCTCTTTAATTATGTTAAATATTAATAGGAATACAGTATGTGGTTATCGTTAGAAGATTACTTAAAAAAGATCAATGAAAATAGTAAATTATACTATGAGTTCAATGAAAATATTTTAGAAGTATCCGTAGATATATTGCCATTAGATTTTAAAGAATTATTCAAAAATGATAACAAAGTATTGAAATTTGAGATCGGGTTTGGGAATGGAGATTCTCTAATTAAACTTGCTAGGCAGAATCCTGACATTAATTATTTTGGTATTGATAGAAAAATGGATAGGATAAGAACAACTTTAAGTAAGTTGAATTATAGTGATAATATCCCTAATTTAATAATCTCTCGATTTGGAACTGATTACTTGCTTGAAATGATCCCGGAGGGGATATTCGATGAAATAATAATGAACTTTCCTGACCCTTGGCCGAAAGTAAAGCATCATAAAAATAGAACAGTAAGTGAAGAGTTTTTGACAGTTTTACATAGGTTATTAAAAAATAACGGAGTGTTTAGATTCTCATCAGATCACGCTGAATATTCTTTTGAAGTAATAGATATTTTTGATAGGTCAGAACTTTTTAGCAATCTTTATCATCCTGATCAATATAAATCAGAGGTAAATAATCGAATAGAGACCCAATTCGAGAAGCATAAGAAAAGAGAAGGTTTTACGATCCATCACATGAAATATTTAAAAATGTGAAATTCCGTATAATTTACAAACTAATAAATCAATATCATTTTTAGATATATTTTTTCCATCTAATCTTTTATTAATCTTTTCCTCAATATCCTTTATGATATTTTTATCTGGATTTTTTGGGAAAGGAAGCCTCTCAATACTTGAGCGGAGAACTTTTAAACTCTTAAATCTTTTTTGATAATAAAAATTCATTAGGTCAGAATTTAGGATTGCCAT
>WTAK01000238.1 GCA_013139625.1 Candidatus Delongbacteria bacterium
TTACAACATTGAAATCCTTATCCATAATAGCTAGATTCATTGTCATTCGCCTAGCCCCACTATTTCGTGCTACATTTGTAAGCATTCCGATAAATTTATCCTTGTTCAATTTTTTAAACGATCTTGGTGTACCTGTCTCTCTCGGCATTATTATATCATTAATAAACTTTCCATTTGTATCAAACCTTAGAACTTTTCTTGATCTCATATCAGATACATATATGGTATCCTCAGTAATTGCCATATCGATAGCACGTATCATTTCACCTGGTCCTGTTCCTCTTGTTCCCATTGATAATATGAAATCACCATTCGTATCAAATTTTCTTACAACAGATTTCCTTCGGTCAAGAATATACAAATTTCCTTCACTATCACTTTTGATCATAGTTATATCGTTGAATACTTCATTTGTATCAGTGATATCTTCTTCTACACCACCGATCATAAATAACTCTTCTGTAGTATATTTAAAATTTTTATCAGAAGGTTTGGAATTCTTATATATTTTCAAACCATCATTTTCTGTTATAGCATTAGTTTTATCACTCTTAGAGCAGCTTGCAAATAGTATTATTACGCTTAAGATCGATGCATAAATTAGTTTTTTCATAATGACTCTCCTTTTCATTTTCTTATGTTAACGGAAGATAAGTGAAAATATTTTAAAATTCCACTTGCCATGATTTTTATTTTATTATATATTTGCATCGTTCATGGCGGCATAGCTCAGCTGGTTAGAGCATCGGAATCATAATCCGAGTGTCCGCGGTTCAAGTCCGTGTGCCGCTACAAAAAACGTTCAGATTACTGAACGTTTTTTTTTATCTTAAATATCACAAATGCCCTATTCTGCAATCCAAATAAACTTGCTAAGAACCAAAGGATGGGGATTGAAATGCGCATAATAATTCTATTGAAAGAGCTTAAATAAGCTGTTTTTCCTAAAATTTCTTTTATCGGAGAATTGATCTTTTCATTTAGTATGATCTCAAATCCGAAATTCTTTAATGTTTTAAAAGTTTTATCGGTGAACTTATAAATATGTCCATTCGTATTGACCCCGTAGTAATTAAGCTTGTAACCGGTGATCTTATCCCCAAATCTTGCAAATTTATGGAATAAACTATTCTGAGTAGGTGTTTCTATTATAAGTAAGCCTTCAGATTTTAGTATTCTCTTACAATTTAGCAAAAATTCCTTCGGATGAGGTAAATGCTCAATAAGATTAAAAGCGAAAATAACATCAAATGAATTATCTTCGTAATAACTGTCAATAACTCCGACCCTTGATCTGACTTTATCCTTGTTGCAATACTTTACTGCATTCTGGTTAATATCACAACCTTCAGCAGTTAAATCGTATTCTTCACAGACATCAAGAAAAAAACCTAATCCTGATCCTATATCTAATATTTTTTTATCTTTGAAATTTTTATCTAATCTTAAAATTTTATCAATTTGTTTACGGAATCTGTCTTTCTGAGAGCTTTCTTCTTTTAGATATACATCTTCTGCCCAGTAGTCTGAGTCAATAGTATCTTGAAAATCTTTAGTAGTTAAAGGGTCTGACCATAGGAGGTCACAATTAGGGCATTGAAGTATCTTATACTTTGAACCCTTACCGTAAAACACACCTGTAAAATCTTCTCCGCAAATATCACAGTATTTCTGATCTTGTGCTTTATCCACTGGTTACTTATTACCCATGATCATGTGCCCCATCTTGTCACGCTTAGTCTTGAGATATTTCTCATTTTCAGCCTTACAAGCGATCTCAATAGGAACTCTTTCTACTTTATGTAATCCGTATCCCTGAAGACCAATAAGTTTTTTTGGATTATTAGTCATGAGCCTAATATTTTTTATACCAAGATCAACTAGTATCTGTGCACCAATACCATAATCTCTCATATCAGCAGGAAAACCAAGTTCTTCATTAGCTTCAACAGTGTCTAAACCTTTGTCCTGTAAATGATAAGCTTTTATCTTTGCTCTTAAGCCTATTCCTCTGCCCTCTTGACGCATATATATCAGCACACCTCTGCCTTCCTTATCTATCATTTCCAATGCTGTGTGTAATTGATCTCCACAGTCACATCTTCCACTGCCGAAAACATCTCCTGTAAGACACTCTGAATGTACTCTAACTAAAACAGGTTCTTCAGTATCAACATCACCTTTGACTAAGGCTATATGCTCCTGGTCATCAATTTTAGATAAATAGTATTTTACTTTAAAATCACCATACATTGTTGGTAGGTCTGCAACGGTTTCACATTCGACAAGTTTTTCTTTTTGTCTTCTGAACTCAATTAGATCTTGAATTGTTGCTAATTTTATATCATGCTTTTTAGCAAATTCTTTTAATTCCGGTAACCTTGACATTGTCCCATCATCATTCATTATCTCACAGATAACTCCTGCCGGTTTTAATCCTGCCATTCTGGAAAGATCCACAGCTGCTTCTGTATGACCGGATCTAACCAATACTCCACCATTCCTGGCGATCAATGGGAACATATGCCCAGGCTTTGCAAAATCTTTTGGAAGAGAAGAATCATCAATAAGAGCATTTACACTCTTATATCTATCAAAAGCAGATATACCTGTAGTTGTACCATGAATATAGTCAATAGAAATTGTGAAATTCGTATGTTTTGCATCTGTATTATTATTGGTCATCATTTCAAGTTCTTTCTGCTCTGCCAATTCTTGTGTGATAGGCATACAGATAAGACCACGGGCGTGCTTTGTCATAAAATTTATAGTTTCAGGTGTCGTTAATTCAGCTGCCATTACAAGATCACCTTCATTCTCTCTATTCTCATCATCCAGAAGGATTATCATTTTTCCGTTCTTAATATCTTCAATTACATCTTCAATTTTGCTAAGCATTTTTCTATCCTTTTTATTGGGCGTTATGAATAACGCCCTTACATTAATATCCCAATTGGGATAATTTATCCATTGTTAGACCGCTGTCATCGCTCTTAAGCATATTTTCAATATACCTACCGATTATATCTGTTTCTATATTTACTTCTCTACCTATTTTCCAATTTTCAGCTGTAGTTTGCTTTAAAGTGTGAGGTATGATCGACAGTCTAAATTGACTATCGTTCACTTCTGCTATCGTTAAACTGATCCCATCAATACAAATTGAGCCTTTATGAACTATATATTTCTTAAATTCTCTAGGGTAATCAATAGTGAACTCAGTACCATTGATATTATTTATCACTTTTGTGATCTTTCCCTTTGCATCAACATGACCTTGAACAATGTGCCCACCCAACCTGTCAGAAGCTCTCATAGCTGGCTCAAGATTTACTTTATCCATGATCTTCAAAGTGCTTAAAGTTGACAGATTTAAACTTTCTTTCACTGCTTGAACTGTAAATGAATCATTATCAACTGCCACTACTGTAAGGCAAACAC
>WTAK01000372.1 GCA_013139625.1 Candidatus Delongbacteria bacterium
TGATATTAAGTTCAGTTTTCTGTTCGATTTGAAAGTAATTCTTGAAGAGATCAGTTACGGAATTATCGTATATTTCGGAGCATTGTTCATTTATCTTAACTACAGGATGGATCAATGGCTAATAAAATTTTATCTCGGAGATTCAAACTTGGGGATTTATACTGTCGGAGTTGCTTTAGCTGAAATGATATTATTGGTTCCAATGAGTGTAATAAATCCTTTAAGAGCCAGATTGTATAATCTTGATGTAAACAGCTCCGAATATCGTACTTTAACTGCAAAAACGATCAAATTTTCTTTATATATCACTTTATTCATCAGTATTCCAATTTATTTTGGAGCAGATCTTATTTCTTCAGAGATCCTCTACGGAGCAAAATATGAAGGATCTGTTGAAATTGTAAAGATATTACTATTAGGAATACTTTTTTTAACATTTGGAAAAGTGGGAAGTCATTATTTTGTCATCAAAGGTAAGCCATGGATTCATATGGCAACAGCTTCTCTTGTTCTTTTTGTGAATGTTGTATTAAACATATATTTAATTCCTAGAATTGGAATTGCTGGTGCTGCATGGGCTTCAACCATTTCTTATTCAATATTCGGGCTATCATATATTCTTATGTACATATTTAAAGAAAAATTTACTTTAAGTTCGCTATTTGTTATAAGCCGAAAAGAAATGTCTGACATCTATTCTAAAGCAACAAATTTATTAAAATAAAAAAAGGATAGCGTTCGGCTATCCTTAATAATATATCATTAAATACATTTCTAAAAGTTTTTCACAGGTTTTTTAGGCTTGATAAGCTTCTTAGGTTTTACAGGCCTTTTCTTCTTATCTGATGGTAAACCTTTTGTGCTAACCTTTATCCACTTCTTTTCCTTGTTTGTTCTGTAGTAAATCTGACCATTAGCATACGTTGCATACGTTATAAGTATCTTATTTGCAGTAGTCGCTGCTAAGTTCTGAATTCTACCTTTTGGGAGACCATTCTTTTCGATCTTACCCCATTTGTTTTGAGTGTTTATTCTTGAGTAGATATCATCTTTGTAAGACAACGCATAAAGTACAGCAACTCCATTTATATACGTAACAGTAAGTTCTTTAAAACGAGTACCTTTTGGAACACCTTCCATGCCAACTTTATTCCATTTTTGTGTATTACTTGCTCTAAGATAAACACTCCCGTCTGTAAATGTAGCATAAATAAATGTTTCATCCGTAGGTTTGTTATACATTGTAGTAATGTCCTTCAACCTTTGTGCGTAACTACTTACTACAGCTAAAACGATAGCGATTAAAATTACTTTTCTCATAGTTCTTCTCCTTTTTTTTATTTTATCCACTTCTTGTTTTTTCTTTCATTTCAAATTACATTAACCTAGTATAAATGTCAATAATAAAACTTATTTCAATAATAAATGAAAAAACTACTGCCTATTATATTTCTTCTCTTATTTTCTGAGCTAATTTCTGAAGCTTACTTGTCGGGAATCTTTCAGGACAATATGATCTTGCAAAGAGATAAGAATATCAAGATATGGGGATATGGAGATAAAGGAGATGAAGTAATTATTAGGATCGCGGATCAGGAAAAATATACTGTCGTGAATAATGATGATAAATGGTATATCGTTATGGAACCTCTTAAAACATCGAAAGAACCTATATTTTTTGAGTTCGAATCAGAAGGTTATATTATCAATTTGGAGGATGTACTTGTTGGAGATGTTTGGTTTTGCTCAGGTCAGTCAAATATGGTTCTATCCGTAAGTTATGCTCGAAATTCTAACGAAGAAATACAAAACTCTGAGAATTCAAATATTAGATTATTCACTGTTACTCAATCTTACGAGCTTGAATTAAATGAGAACTCCGAGATTATTGATCGTTGGGAATATTGTACACCCAATAGTATTAAAAACTTCTCTGCAACTGCATATTTCTTTGGAAAAGAACTAAATGAGGATCTTGATATCCCTATTGGATTGATCAATTCATCTTATGGTAGTTCCATGATAGAAGCTTGGACTTCAACAAATGGTAATCAAAATATTGATCCCGAGCTAGAAGAAAGACATTATCCTTCCGCTATTTTTAACACAATGGTCTTCCCTTTCACTAATTTTTCTATAAAAGGTTTTACATGGTATCAAGGCGAACGAAATACTCGTACTTATGATGCTTGTTTTAAATATCGTTATCAATTACCCGAATTGATAAATGATTGGAGAACTTTATGGAATGACCCTAGATTGCCTTTTTACTTTGTTCAACTGCCAAACTACAAAATTGATTACAACTGGGCTTTGATCAGAGAATCAATGAAATTTGCTGCTGAAAACACCGAGAATACTGAGATTGCTACAACGATTGATATAGGAGAATCTGACAATATACATCCTGCAAATAAACAGGAAGTTGGCCGTAGACTTTCTTTGTTAGCTTTGAATAAAACCTATGGTAAAGATATCATTTATTCAGGACCTCAGTATAAACGTCATTCAGTAAACAATGAACAAATCGTTATTGATTTTGTTAATATTCACGATGGTTTGAAAATAAAAGGCGAAATTATTACCGGATTCGAAATAGCTTCGGATGATAGAATTTTTTATACTGCTGATGCAACTCGAAATGGAAATAGTATCATTGTGAGCTCAGAAGATATCGTAAATCCTGTTGCTGTAAGATACGGATGGAGTTCAGATCCAAAATGTAATATCTATAATTCCGCCGATCTTCCATTGCAACCATTTAGAACTGATAATTGGTCTTTAAAAAATATTGGATATTAACGATCAATTTAGCTATCTTTATATCTTAATAAATTCAAGGAAATTAATATGTTTTTTAAGTTTATTTCAAAATGCTTAGAGATCCGAAATCGAATAAGATCGAGTTATTATAGAAAGCTCTTGAATATTCCTAAAAATAATAAATTTAGAATTTACGGTCAAATTGACATCGTCAATCCAAAAAATATCAAGATTGATGATAATGTTGCTATTAATCATCGTGCATATTTAAACGGTTCAGGTGGGATCGAAATATCCAAAGATGTTGTTATTTCAGCTCATGTAAAAATAATTTCTACCGGACTGGATACTACTAATTGGGGAAAAAGAAAAGATGGCAGTATTGTTAGTCATACAGGCAAACCTATATTCGTTGGAGAAAAATGCTGGATTGGTGCAGGGACTACAATTCTTGCCGGAGTAAATATCACTGGTAAAGGCATCATAATTGCAGCAAACTCTGTGGTAAATAAAGATTTTTCTGAAGACAATGTGATCATTGGTGGAACACCTGCTAAAATAATCAAAAAAATTGAAAACTAATCGACGATACATGCAAGAATTCTCATTAATATTTGATCTCGAACCAAACAATATAAAATTAACTTACGAAAATATTGTTGGATTTCTTCATCGAAAAACTACAGATGAAATAATAATAACTAATTTGGAAAACGAATTTGACAATGCTCCTGATATGTCGAAATTCAGAGGAATTTACATTGAGTTCTCCAAAAATTCTTTAAAGATATATACCGATCATTTTGCCTCAATTCCCATTTTTTACACGATTCTTGATTCACAAATAATATTATCAAACAACTTTAAATTTGTTGCTTCTAAAGTAGAAAAACCAACTATTGATCAAATAGGCTTCTGGGAACTATTTATCTATGAAAATACTTTATTAGATAGAACATTATTCAAAGAAATAAAGTATTTGCAAGCTTCATCTTACTTAAATTTCACTAATGGTCCTTTAGAGGAAGTTAGATACTTCAATTACGATTACGAAAAGAAATCAGAAGTAAAAGATTCAGATCTTGACTCTATGATAGATGAAATGAGATCATATTTCAAAGATCTCCCAGATGATGATTACATCTTCCCTGTTAGCGGAGGTTTTGATAGCCGATTATTCCTTTCATTATTCGATAAAGAAAAAACTATCAACAATTTTGTAACTTACGGTTTTGATAAAAAAATCATTGAGAATACAGCTGCAAAAAAAGTAATTGATCTACTTGGATATGATAAAAGGAAACATTTCTTCCACAAGTTATCTGAAGATAAATACTTGAAGGATATTAAGGAACTAAATGAGATGTCAGGTGGTTTCATAGGTGTTCAAAATAGCCACTTATTTAGTTATTTATCTGATGAAAAAATAAAAGATACTAGCATGATCTCCGGAGTATTAGCTGACGGAATATTTGGATATGCATGTAATCCATCTGATGATAGGACTTCGGAACTTAGTGCATCAAAATATTATCAGGCACTTAACCAAGTTACACTGAAGTATTGTATTGCGAAAGAGATCTCAGATGGGATAATATCAGACCTTGAAGAATTATTCTCAGATTGGAAAGAAAATAAAACTTTATCAAGCTTCGACGAATATTTTTATCTCCGTGAAAGGAACTCAAAATTCATGTTTGGATTAGTAAATGTTTGGCGAAGATATACGAATGTAATTATTCCGCCTTTGGATCATAAGATTGAAAAAATATTCATGTCATTACCTGACAATACTAGAAAACATAAAGAAATCGTAAATCAATTACTTGCAAGGATAAATCCTAAGTTAATGAAGATAAATAATGTCTCCTCTATTTTCAGGGACAAAGAAATTGGACTTGGAAATAAATTCCAGAACCTAGAATATAAAATTGTTCGTAAATTAAACAATATCTTTCAAAACAGATTAAAACTTCAAATCAATTTTACTAATCGATTTGATACCGAAACACACAATTTTAATTACATGAAGTATCATAGCAATATTATTGAACCTAAAATAGTTGAATTTACTAAAAAAACACCCGGAATAATCCCAGAAAAAATCTTAGAAAATATTGAAGGGATGAGAGCTTATCAACTATATTCAAATATCTATACAGTCAACGATTATTTAAAATAACGAACTAAAAACAATTTTCCATGTATAAATAAACCATTAATAACTTTAAGAATATCATATAGGACATTAAAATGAGCAATGAAGAACAAAAAGACCTTATGGATGAATTTAATATTTATAATCTAATACGAAATCTTTGGAAAGATAGGTATCAAGTTATTGCTATCACTATGATATTTGCGATTAGTAGTATCATATATTCTTTAAGAGTTGACCATCTTTATGAAGTGAATTCTGTTATAAAACCAGCCGAAGCATCTGAGGAAACTTCTCTAGAATCGAGTGCAAATTTGATGGGGTTTAGTTTGGGTGGGTATACGAGCACACCAGTAATTAATCAGATATTGATTACATTAAGATCAAATACTTTCCTTGAAATTTTATACAAAAAATATAAAAAAGAAGAAAAATTATTTGGAGATATGCTTACAACAATTGATGAAACAGAGCCCGATAAAATATTAAGAAATGAAAAGAAGCATGATTCTGCAATTAAACTACTTCAGAAGGTAATTAAGTATGCAGTTAACACTGATCATAACACTATCGGTCTATCTGTTAAATTGAAAGATAAATATTTTGCGTATGAATTGATGAATGAACTACTATTTTCATTGAGAGATTATATCAGAAAACAAAATGTTGAAAATCTTCAGTCAGATATAGAGTTTTATCAGGATTTGATTGATCAAACTAAAGATTCCAGAGTAATACAAATGCTTGAGAAGAAACTATCAACTAAGATAGAAGATAAATTTGTCCTATCCTCAAATGTATTCACAGTTGTAAATAAACCTTATGTTCCTTCGAAAAGAGTATATCCTAAAAGATCGTTCATGGTTATAATGACAACTTTAATAGGGGGATTTGTATCTGTCCTAATCGTCTCGATGAAACCGGGATTTAAAAAGATCTACGAAGCAATTAAAGAGTAAATAATGCATGAATCATTTTATTATATTTTAATTGCAATAGTATTCATTTCTATCATTCTGGCTTGGATCAAATCAGAAACTTTGGCAAACCCTACCACCATCTATGTTTTATGGTGGGGCGGATTTTTGTTTTTGTCTACTTTTAATCTGATAGGCATGAGAATGCCAAGCACATATGCCTACCAGTTAATAATCTTGTCGCTGGCTATGTTTTCAATTGGGAGCATAATTTTTTTAGGAAATAAAAAATTAAAATATAATTATTGTAGTGATAAAGTAACAAATTACAAATCTGTTAAAATTGAACTTTTTTTCTATTTCCAGTTTTTATACACAATTATTCTGATTATGCT
>WTAK01000152.1 GCA_013139625.1 Candidatus Delongbacteria bacterium
TGAATCATTTCTGTATACTTTTGAGATATTTTCCATACCGGCATCACCAGTCATAAGAAGATCCAGATCTCCATCGTTATCATAATCTCCCCAATCAGAATTACCACCGCTAACACCTAGTATTCCTGCTTGAATATCTGTAAATATTCCAGAATCGTTCTTATAAATCAACGACATATCAGAAGATTTGCTTGAATCTACTTTTTTGGAATAATGGCCACTTATAAATAGATCCAGATCTCCATCATTATCATAATCTCCCCAAGATGTATCTCTCCCACTCATTCCAGGAATTGAAGTTGACACTTCAGTAAATGATGAATAACCTGTTCTGGTTGAAATTGTATTACTATTTGTACTTGAACCTCCTGAATTAGATGCTCTTATCCTGTAGTAGTAATCAGTATTTATATCTAGTCCTACTATCGTGTAGGATGTAACATTTCCAACATCGAGATTGCTAAAACCTGTTACTAAAGAAGTAAATTCAGCATCTGAAGCAACATCAAGATTATAATACTCAGCCCCTGTTGATTCCATCCAGTTTGCCTTGAATGTATTTATACCTTCATTTGATGCAGCCAGTGCAATAGGATCTTCAGGAAGATCAGGGACATTACCAACAGTGAATATTTGTTCCGGTGCAAAAGCTGATCCAGCAAATGCATGATCAACAGTCTGAACGCTCCATGTATATCTTCCGACAGGAAGATCTTTGATAGTGTAATAATCTTTCTGCCCAGTATTTCCTGTTCTTACAATACTCCGGTATCCCGTTTCTGTATCACTCATAGGACTCATATTGAAATAGTTTTGACCAAATGGTCGTATAAATAGATTATATGACAACCCGTTCTGAGGTGTTTCACTATCAGATGCTATATCCCAATTAAAGTTCACTGAAGAACTATCAACTACACATGTTATGTTTGATGGAGAGTATGGAATTGTATTGGATATTGCAGAGTTATTCTTATAAAGTTTTGCAACTCCACCCGACCCAGTATATCCAGTCTGTAGTAAGTCAAGATCACCATCATTATAATAATCTCCCCAGTCAAACGACCCTGAATTTGTTCCTGTTAAGTGTATCTCTAAACAAGTAAATACACCTCCATCATTTGTGTATAATTTTGAAATATATTCGGATCCGTTATACCCCGATATAAGAATATCAAGATCACCGTCGTTATCGTGATCTGCCCAGGAAACTGAACCATTACCAAGTTCAGTTAATCCGGCATTAATGTCTGTAAATACACCTGAATCGTTTCTGTAGATTTTTGATATTCCTATATAATCTGGCCAACCTGTAGTATAACCAATCAGAGCAAGGTCTTGATCACCATCGTTATCATAGTCACCCCAAGCTGATGAGCCAAATTCAACTCCGGGTAGACCAGCGCTGATCTCAGTAAATACACCTTCATTATTATTATAAATAATTGATATACAATTCCACGAGGGATCCTTTCCTGTCAATAAGATATCAAGATCATCATCATTATCATAATCACACCAAGATACAGAACTATCCTGAACTCCCTGCAGACCCGCTGCAATATCTACAAATACGCCGTTGTTATTCTGATATATCTTTGAGATCATACCTTCGGAAGAATATCCCGTATGAAGTACATCAAGATCTCCATCATTATCATAGTCTCCCCAGGCTGAGGAACCATATTTTACTGGTGTTAATCCAGGATTAATATTAGTAAAACTTCCTAAATCGTTCCTATAGATAAAAACATAACCATCTCCATAGGGTTTTTTTCCTGTTAGCAAAAGGTCAAGATCTCCGTCATTATCATAATCTCCCCAAGAAACTGACGGTCTTTGTAGTCCAAATAGCCCCGCATCAATATTAGTGAATGAGTTGTTGTTATTCTCATATATAGCTGCAAAGCCATTGTAGGAATTACCATAGTAACCTGATATGACAAAATCAAGATCTCCATCATTATCATAATCTCCCCAATCTGCAGAGCTCTGCCATACTGCTTGAAAATCCGTATCAATTACTTCATAAAGAGGATTATATGAGTATAAATAAGGATAGCTATCATTAAATCTCGAGTCAATATTCCAGTAACCACGATCCCCGTTCACTGATTCTGCAATAAAATTCCAGCCAGAGTCAGTGAATGTAGTCAAAGTTTTCATCTCTGTTGTAGTTTTCCCAGTGCCCCCAGAAGATGTTCCCATTTCTGATGTATCAATATCCCAAAAACTGCTAGTGGCGAGAGAGCTTGATTTATAACCTATCAAACCACCTGTAAAATTTACTCCGGATACTGATCCAGTGCTGTAACAATTCAATAGTAAGCTTCCTCCAATGTGATTCCCGGTCATTCCTCCTACAAATTCATCTCCTGTAACATTTGAAAGTGAATAGCTATTCTCAATAGATGAACCATTGTTGTAACCACTTATCCCACCAACATATGCTATAGCAGTTACATTACCAGTTGAAAAACATTCAGAGATTATTGAGTTGGTATAATTGAATCCAATTAAACCACCTACTGTCGCTGTACCTGTAATATTAATATTTGCAGTCGATCTGGTAATATTTGAATTTAAATTATATCCTGCAATTCCCCCAACATAATAAGTTCCTTGCAGTGTTCCAGTTACAGTACAGTTACTGATATTCGAATTATTATTATAACCAATTAAACTCCCTGAATAATTACTACCTGAAATATCTATATTTTCTAATTGTATATTTTTTATATCAGCACCATCTGTTTTTCCGAACAAACCAATATAATTTGATGTGGTATTAATGTACAAACCAACTATTTCATGCCCTAAACCATCGTATGAACCTGAAAATTCTATTGTTTCATTACCTATTGGAGACCAACCTGAACCTTCAAACCAAGTACTTGTTGATGAAGCATCAATATCATTTGTCTGAATGTAATAATAATCCCACTTATAATTTAAAGAAGCTATCCAATAAAGATTTTCTAGACTAGAGATCTGATACGGACTTGATTCATATCCAGTACCTACAGATGGAGCAATAGCAGTTTGTGAGTAAGTAAAAACTGTCATCAATAAAAAAAACATTAACATTAATTTCTTCATAATATTACCTTCTATTAATTATTTTAAAAGCATCATCTTCTTATTCGAAACAACCTTTTCATCAACACTTAATCTATAAAAATAAATCCCACTTGTAAGCATTGAAGCATTGAATTTCACTTCGTGCGATCCTTTATTCTGCTTTGAATCCACTAGATCAACTAATTCTCTACCGAGTATATCATATACCTTCAGATGTACTTGAGCATTATTCATAAGCGAATAACTTATCGTAGTCTCAGGATTAAACGGATTAGGGTAATTCTGTTCGAGTGTATAATTTCCAATTATCAATTCTTCATTGTCAATATCAGTGGAGTGAGAATCATATTCATACACTCCCATATCAACTATCTCAGATCCATTACCATCTCCATCCCAGATACGGTAGTTATTATCAAAATCAGCAATCGGAAATTCATAGCCATCTATAGTATTCGTACCTGCATCTATACATGGAGAACCTGATTGAAGTCTGTAGTCTCCATTGCCAACATCCTCAAACATAGGATCCATTGAAATATTGAACCAGGGATCACAAGAATCTCCATTTGAGTTTGTTGTAACAAGATTACCCAAATATTGATTGCAATTATAAAAATCTGAGCCTGTATTACTATAAACATTACAATGTGCTATTTCATGATCTATACTTGAACTGGACAAATAAACTCCATAACTGGAATTATTTGAAATAATACTATTATAGATGTCTATACTTTTGTAAGAATATACACCTTCACCATCATTTCTTGAAATAACTGAATTGTTTACAATGAAACTATCACAATTATTAAATATCCCCCCACCCAGTCCTGACGTAGAAGTATTCGAATAAATAATAGAGTTATCTATTGTTATTGAACCAGATAAAGCGTAAATACCTCCTCCATTCCATGATGATTCATTATCTGAAATAATACTATTTGAAATTTTGACATCTCCTGAGCTTATTATTCCACCACCATGAGTACCTGTTCTATTTGAAATTATCTTAGAATTTCTTATTTCTGCACTACCACCTTCAATCCTCAATCCACCAAATGGATAAGAATAATGGCTATACACCATGTTATTTTCATTATTACTAATAATAGTTGAATCTATATCTACTATCGAACCAATACAAATAATTCCTCCACCACTGACACCATAATTATCACTAATCTCTGATGACAAGATATTCAATTCAGAGTCATCACAGTAAATACCTCCGTAGCCCGTACTTCTGTTACCAGAAATGGTTGTATTCAGCATAGTAAGTTCAGAACCTAAAATAGCTAATCCTGCTTTAAAATTGTCTTTAATAGTACAATTTGAGATTTTTGGTGACGCATTACTAGTTATTCTAACACCACCTGAAATATTGTTTGAATCATTATTTCTTATCAGACAATTGTTTATTGTAGGTGACCTATACGTGATGAGTAAACCATGGTCAATTGAACTTTCTATAATTGCATGGTTAATTATAGTATTATCGTCAGCTGACCATCGTATTGTAATACCATTCCAGTTTGAACCAGGCAATGAGGTAAAAACAATATTGTCACTTTCTGTACCTTCTGCTATAAGCAAACCATAGATATCAAATTCAGTACCTTGATTAAACTTGAGTGTAACTCCGGGCTCAATTATCAGTGTATCACCTTGCTCTATTGTAAGTGTTTCTGTAACTTCATACTCTCCGGTAGGTAAAACTCCGTTTATTGATCCAAAAACACCATTTTTACTCTCTAAAATAACATCCTGAATTGTATTATCCGAGTAAAGATTTAAAGCAGAAATTGACATTGGTAAAAAATTATATGATTTGGAATAACTCACATCATAAAGACCTGCCTCAACATCTGCACATAAATAATAACCCGTAGAATCAGTGTATACTGTATAATCGAAATTTGTATCGGGTGCTACTCTTTGTAAAAACACTTCAATTCCACTGTGATCAGTTTCTCCTTCAAGGAAAGCATAACCATCAACTGTAACAGAGAATAATGAAGCTAAATTTATTAAAAATATGATACCTGTAATTATTTTCTTCAAAAATCCCTCCTTAATTCTACATTAACAACGACATAAACTTCAGCCGATATTGAAAAATCACTTATTAATAATAATACATTCAATTCGCTAAGTATGCAACTTTTTTTTTATTAATTATGTAAAGAGAGAATGAATTAACTTTTATAATGTTTATCAACCAAATCATTTCAATAATTTGATTGACATACTTAGAAATAATTAGTATATTAAAATAGAGGCATAATACATAGATTTTTTAGTGAGGATTGTCATGAATAAATTACGATATTATTTTTTAATCGCTATGATTATCTTATTTTTATTTAATCTGAAACTTAATGCGAATGATATTAAGGTTTCAAGTGAAAGATGGTTTGATTGGAATGGATCAGCTTGGGTTCAAACTAAATGGAAAAACTTTGAATTTGATTCGCTTGGAACTCTAGAGCAAATAGTTGATTATTATTACAATACTGAAGGAAATGTAACTTCCACTATTCCTTGGAACTGTACTTACTACGAAGATTACTATAAAATTTACCGAAGCTATACATGGACTGGGTATAAAGAAGGATATACTGAAACTTATACTTATAAATATAATTTGGATGGTGTAATCACAGGATCCAGTTTTCATTGGGACTATTGGAGTATGAATGGTGGAGAGTATATGCATTATGACACAGAATACTTTTATTCAAATGACCAATTGATAAAAACAGAAACCGATTATGAGGGAAGTTATCCTGATTACGATACAAATATTTACTTCACATATGAAGAGCATAGTAGAATATTATCTAAAACCAAACAAATTTATTCAAACAGTCAGTGGTTAGATAAAGAGCGTACTATCTGGACTTATGATGGTGATGTTGGAACTGGTGTTACTGAAATTTATAAAAATACTGTTTGGATATTCACTGCAAATAAATTTCGTGATATAAACGATTCTTATCTACCGATCACTGAAGAAAGACAATTCTGGTCTTGGGGTAAATTCATTAACAGCGAAAAAGATTTTTTATATTATGATGAAAATCCAGCAAAAGAAGCTACACTACCTTATCAATATTTAGTTGACACACAAACTTATGTATACGATGAAATATTGGAAACGTATGTCAAAGATCATCGATATTACATTTACTACGATGATTTTACTTCTTTAGTTGCACCATCAAATATTTCATCCTCTATTATTAATGATCAAATTAAACTTACATGGGAAGCGGTTAGTGGTGCTGATGGATACTATGTTTATTCATCCACGGATCCAAATGGTACTTTCGAAATTGATACTACCGGTACTTTTGAAGGAACTCAATGGACTGCACCGATAACTGAAAAGAAAAAGTTTTATAAGATAACTTCGATGAAGGAGGATAAATAAAATGAAAACACTATATATAATCCTTCTAATGTCTTTAACTTCTTTTATCCTCTCACAGGAAAAAACCATTTTAATGCAAAGGGTAGAAAGCTTACATACTGTAGAACCATATCCTGTAGGTAAAATTGTAGCACTAAATAACTTGGGAGATACATTCGCTGTTGATTACTACTTGAGAGATATATACTTACTTAAGAACGGATCAAATACTTGGTCAAACATAGGTGGTAATAGTATTACAGGGATTTATGTATCACCAGATAACTCTATTTTCGTTGAATCTGCTTACGGTCTATATCATTCAACTAATACTTCAACCTATAGCTTAGCTCAAATTCTTGTTTCCACGCAGGTTTTCAGTACTGCAGTTAATTCTCTAGGTACGATCTACTCTGGAACAACTGATGGTCTTTACAGATCTGATAATAACGGAACCTTTTGGTCTATTACTTACGAATATCCATTAAAAATGGTAATTGACAACAATGATATAATGTATATCGAGGAATATAACAAGGGACTATGCAAATCAAGTGATAATGGTGTAACCTGGGAAGAAATAAATTACAACTTATCCAAAGATATTGAAATAAATGATATTGAAATTGCAATGGATGGCACTGTTTTCATATCTGTAAAAGATAACGGAATTTATAAAATGGTAGATAACACATGGGTAGTTCAAGGGTTTCAGTATACAAATGTAAATTCAATTCATACAGTAAATGATGGTTTTATATATTGTAGCACTGCAGATGTTATTTATAAGAAAACTTTTGCAGCTAATGCAGGTGATTGGATCAACATTAAAAGCACAATGGGTAGAATTACTACTTTTTCAAGTAATTCAAATAAATTAATTGCAGGTTATACTGATGATATGCTAATTTTTGAAACTACTGATTCAGGTATGACTTGGACAGAGAACGGGCAAATTATTTATCCAACGATCCTTTCTGTGGCAACTTTAGTAAATTATGTATTTGTTGGTACAGATGATGGTGTTTATACTTCCTCAGATAATGGAGTTACATGGGGTGCAAAGCAACTGACTGGAGAGATAAACGCCATCGAGTTCGGACTCTACAACTGGGTTTTTCTGGGTACAAATTCAGGATTATATAGATCCCGTGATAATGGCGCAACATGGGTAAACAGAGCAGCTCCAATTAACATTATTGAAGAAATTGTCTATAAAGATAGTATATATTATGTTGGTGGTGATGGAGGTTTGTATAAATCTATAAACAACGGATCAACATGGGATCGATTATTCTTTTATGGAGATGCGGATGATCTAGATGTATTGCATAATGGAAGGATCTTCAGATTGGATTATTGGGATGGAATCTTATATACTGATGATGAAGTGAATTGGACAGACTGTGAAATCGGTAATAGAGCTATATGTCTCGAAGCAAATAGCAATGGTGATGTTTATGCAGAGACTACAAATGGGTTACAAGTTTTAAGATCAGGGCAGTCAGAATGGAATCTGATCTTCAATTCAACTATCTATGATATATCTTTTAGCTATGACGGGATGGTTTTTGCAACTTCTGGTGGCAGTTTCTATTACAGTCAACTC